>NZ_JAMYPX010000011.1:0-182804 GCF_040320585.1 Mesorhizobium sp. M0663 | reverse complement strand
CGATGATGGCTCATACTGTCGCTCATAGGATTCTCCGCATGATTCATGCTGAAAATGAGCGATCAACCGCCTGCACGCTACGTGGGGATGCCTACGCGCTTACGCTTGACCAGAAAAAATGCTCTCTTTGCTGGCCATGAGATCGGGGCCGAAAACTGGGCGCTGCCCTCATCCGTCGTGGCCACCTGCAGGCTCAACGACGTCAATCCCGTTGCCTACCTCGCCGAAACCCTCGAGGCCATCATCAACGGCCATCCACAGAGCCAGATCGAGGAACTCATGCCCTGGCGATTCCGGAAAACATCAAGCCCAAACCCATAGGTGATCGGCGAGGCGCTTACGTTGAATCAGCCGAGCAAGTCATCGATCGATGAATTTGCTCTAGCTATGTCTCGGATTGACTCACAAAGCTGGGTGACCTCTTCCAGACTATGATCGGCGGTCAGGCATACGCGCAAAGCAGCCTTGTCGCGGGGCACCGTCGGATAAAATGCTGCGGCCACATAAAAGCCACGCCGCAATAGCTCTGCCGCCGTATCCACCGCTGCCCGAGACTCACCAATTGGGACCATCCGGATTGGCATTCCGTCACCTGACGATTGCGTCGGCATTTTCTCGTCAAAAGCTTGAACAACCCTCCTCAGGCGGGCCTGGCGCTCAGCCAGCTCCGCAGAACGATGAATCTCTGCTGATGCTAAGGCACCTGCAATTCCGGCCAAGTCTGGGCCCATTGAGAATGCATGCGGGACGGCGTAACGTCTAAGCAGTTTCTCCTGCTCTTCCGTGCCAAGCATGAGAACACCGCCGGTCACTCCGAAGCCCTTGCTCAAGGAAGCCGCGATGATTGTGTTTTCGCCGAGATCTGTGATTTGGGATTTGGCATATCCTTGGCCATGCCTTCCGCGGATTGAGATGCCATGCGCATCGTCGATGTAGATGAATAGCCCATAGCGTTCTTGGAGACGCAAAAGCTCACCAATTGGGGCATTTCCGCCCATTGAATACACACCATCGCATATGTAGGCGACGCACGTGTGTTTCTGACAAATACCCTCCAGTTCCTCAATGTCGTTGTGCCTAATTTGCAGAACCTCTGCATCTTCGGCCATAACAGCCTTGTGATATGCCAAAGTGGCATGGGCAAATCGGTCGAACACCAGTACCGGCTTGCGTCCTCTGGTGAAAGCCCCGCATGCCAGTAACGGGAGCGCGCTCATGTTCGCCGTTAGAACCAACGAGTATACGACAACCCGAGCATCGAAAAGTCCAGATAAGCTGTATTCGAGATCTCCAGTTAGCGAAAAATTCAATCTCGTGCGTGCACCGGACCACTGTATCGAGCGATATGACGCTAATGCTGCTATCGCAGCGTCCACGATCATTGGATGGTTATCAAGCCCGAGATAGCTGCCTCTCGCGAATTCTATAACCGATCGTCCCGGCTCGAGCTCCACGTGTCGCTGCCCAAGCGAGCGGGCATATAGTGTCATTATTCCTTTTGAGTACGCATAGTCGAAATCTGACCTGGACTTCTCAATCACGCTTGCAAGATCACGAAATCTCTGCTTGTCCACATGGCTCTCCGTCAAAGATAATTTCGGCATGTCATCATCGGCAAGCCCGGCCACGTGGCCAACGTGTCGCTTCAAGAGTCGTGCCAACTTTGCAGAGGGAAGCTGAACCAAATTTTCTTCTTGTCTGCCAACCACTTGATCAGGATGCAGCTGCAATCAGGCAGGTCCCGCAACGTCGTGGACTCGACAAACCTGACAAACGTGTCAGTTGCGGGTGCGGATGCTATACGAGAAACCGTTCTGTTGTTCTTGGGCGGGATGTTGGTCCATGCGAACAGGCGCTGGCGCAGCTTTCTCACATTGAGAGCCTTCTCTGATTGGGATCGTTTAGGTCAAGCCACTCCTGCACTTTTTTCTGGACCGTCCCGTAGGTCACTCGCTTCTTTTCGCGGTCGGCGCTCTGGCCGCCGCATGATGTTGGGGTGGACGGCCCCCCGCACGGCATCCATGTGCCAGAATGAGGTCGTTACAGATCTCAAGCAAAGGGAGACCGTCCGTGGAACAAATTATTCGTATTGGCATCGACACGTCAAAACACATCTTCCAGCTCCATGGTGTGAACGCAGCTGAGGCGCCGGCGCTGCGCAAAAAACTGCGGCGCAAGGAAATGGTGGCGTTTTGAGAAGCTGCCGCCGACAGTGGTTGCGATCGAAGCGTGCGGGGCTCGCACCACTGGGCACGCCTGCTGCAGTCGTTTGGGCATGAGGTGAAGCTGATCCCTCCTCAATATGTCAAACCGTACGTCAAGCGCGGTAAGAACGATGCGGCGGACGCAGAAGCGCTGTGTGAGGCGATGAGCCGGCCGACGATGCGGTTTGTGCCGGTCAAGACCGCTGAACAACAGGCGGCATTGATGCTGATCGGCCTGCGCGACCGGTTGATCCGCAATCGCACACAGCTGGCCAATGCATCCGCGGCTATGCCGCTGAATTCGGGCTGACTGCTGCCAGGGGGATGTGCAAGATCGAGCCGTTGCTCGAGCGCATCGCGGCAGATGAGACGCTTCCGGATTTAGCGCGGGAACTGTTCGCGCTCCATGCCAAGGAATATGCGCAGTTGCAAGAACAACTGATGACGGTCGAGGCGAAATTGATGGCTTGGCATCGGGCCGAGGAGTGCAGCCGGCGGCTGGCGCAAACCCCGGTGTCGGGCCGATCGGTGCGTCGCTGCTGGTGATGAAGACGCCGGCCCCTGGGACCTTTCGATCGGCCCGACACTTTGCCGCTTGGCTCGGCCTAACGCCGAAGGATCATTCAACCGCCGGCAAGGTCAGGCTCGGTGTGATCACGCGCGCCGGCGACGAAGCCTTGCGCAGCGTGCTGGTGGCCGGGGCTACTGCTGTTATCCGGCATGTCCGACGCGGCCGAGGCGCCGCCTCGCCCTGGCTTGTCGACCTGCTCAAGCGCAAGCCGCCAAAACTCGCCGCCGTGGCGCTAGCGAACAAGATCGTGCGTATCGCCTGGAAGCTGATGGTGAGCGGGGAAGTCTACGGAGCAAAGCCTATGCCGCCAGCCTTGGCGCGCGTCGCATAGAGATCAGCCAAGCACGAGGAACATCTCTCTACTGTTGCCGCGCTGAGCTGATACCGGAACTTGCAAGTGGATGAGCAGGTGGTGTGATCGATCGATCCGAGACGCGAGACACTCCGTTGACCCCATTGGTCGTTGTAGACCGCCATGATGTTGGGAACTCGCGTCGCGGAAACCATCTTGGCCAGCGGTTATTTGTGACCGCACACAAAGGCCGGACATATGAGCGCAAGCGATCCGATCAAATCATTGCTCAACATCTTGCAAGGAGGGGGCCGTCCACATATGGGGTCAGGAGAGCGAGGCGTCTCAATCTGTTTCACGACCTTGCCGAGTTTTGGCCGGCAGGTTCGGGACTCTCAACGAGATCGCCTCGCCCGTCGTCCCCACGGAACGATTCAGGCATCGCCCTTTCGGGCAAAGCTTTGTTCGTCCTTTGATTGGTCTCGGTCACGCCGCCAGTGTGGCAGGCTCCTTTCCAAAGCGGAACTCGGTCGCGTCGGCCCACATACGGTGCAGAATGACCGCCAATTTGCGGCCCACCGCCACCCGGGCGCGCGCCATGCCGCGGCGCCTGGCGATGATCATGCCCCAAGCCCTGAGGCTGGACCATTTCTTCGAGCGCACCAGCAGCGTGTGGGCGGCCTCGTAGAGGGCGGTGCGGGCGAGTTCATCGCCGCAGCGGCTGACCCTGCCCTGGAGTCGGTCTCGCCGGACTGGTAGCGCGCCGGCGTCAGCCCCAGATGCGCCCCACCGCCCGCAAGGAGGCGAACCGCTCCGGCCGGTCGATCGTGGCGCGGAAGGCAAGCGCGGTGATCGGCCCGACGCCCGGCGTGCTCATCAGCCGCCGGCAGACTTCTTCATTGCGGGCGATGTCGAGAACCTGCTTCGTCAGGCGGGTAAACTCTACCAACATGACCGCTTTTGCCGGCCGCGTGCGGGAACTGGCCGGCGCCGACGCCCAGATGATGGCGATGATCGAGCCGCTTCCTGCGATCCTCGGCCGCTGCGCGACGGCAAGCCCAGTTTGACGCCGGCCTCGCGCAGCGTCGCCCGCACCACGTTCTCGATCGAACGCATCTCGTTCAGCACCGTGCGGCGGGCAACCAGCAGCGAGCGCCAAAGCTGCCGGCTCTTGACATGCACCTGCCGATACCAGCCGGTGCGCATGATCTGCGCCAGCGCGCGGGCGTCATTGCGATCGGTCTTGTTGGGGCATGGTCTTCATCGCCGCATTGGCCTGCCGCGCCTCGATGCAGGTCGCCGGCAAACCTTCGGCGTGCAGTCCATCGTGAAGCCAGGCCGTCAGCGAGCACGCTTCCAGGCCGATCCGCTCAAGCGGCAAGCCGGTCCCCTTCAGCGCTTCACACAACGCCTGCGGATCGCTCAACGCTCTCGCCTCCTTCACGACCCGGCCAGTCTCGTCGACAACGCAAATAGAGGTCTCTTCCAAAGACACGTCCAGTCCGGCAAAGTACTTCATGGCTGCTCCTTCCAAATGTTTGTGGCGACTCACATGGACCACGTTTTCACATTTCGACAGGAGCAGCCGCCATCATCTGGCTCGGCAGAGACCCCAATCACCCCATCTGACTCGAAACTGGGTTACGCACGACGCGGAGCTGCCATGCGGCGAAGCATGAGGCGGATCGATGCGATGAAGATCCACGCCTCGGCGCTGGCGATGGTCGCCTCGAAGTCCTTGGCGAGCCGGCGACAACGTCCCAGCCAGGCGAAAGTTCGCTCGCATACGGCGGACATCCAGGACAGGGATGGGGCAGTCGGCGTCATCGCCTCCATTCGACGGCTTTACCCCTGGTTGCGCCATCTGTTCGCCGACGGCGGCTATGCCGGAGAAAAACTGACGCAGACTCTGGCCAATCTCGGTACATGGACCATCGAAATCATCAAGCGCTCCGACACGTGCACCGTCAGCCCGACCAAGTGCCTCTCGGTGTCGGTAATGATATGGCGCTTGCGGCCTTTGAGCTTCTTGCCGGCGTCGTAACCACGCAAACCGGCAACGTCCGTGGTCTTTGCCGATTGGCTGTCGATGACGCCGGCGCTCGGGCTCGCCTCGCGACCGAGGGCGAGGCGTGCTGCTGCCACCAGGTGGAAGTTGATGGCCTTCCACAGCCCATTGTCTCGCCAAGCATAGAAATAGCGTTGAACCGTCGAAACCGGCGGGAACCGGTCCGGCAATGCCCGCCACTGGCAGCCCGTCCAGGCGATGTAGAGGAGCGCGTCCACGACCGCCCGAAGTTCTGTCGTCCGCGGTCGTCCCGTCGCCTTCGTTCCCGGCAGGAAGGGCTCGATCAACTCCCATTCCTTGTCCGTCAACGCGTTTGCATCCCGCTGCCCCGCGCGGCAATATCGCCGGCGGGTGGTCTCCGTCCAACCCATGTCGTGATCCCGTTTCAAGTCTAGACAACTCAAGCGAATCACAACGGACGGGGCTCAACCGCTTCCGCACCCAATCCTGAGTTTCGGGTCAGGCTCTGAGAGACCGACACCATGACGAACTGGCTCGAGGTGCGAAACAAACTGATGACATCCTGCGCCGCGACCTAATCGGCCCGAATCCTGACCTCGACCGAGATCTCGCACGATAGTGACGGAGAAAACGAGAAACCATCTCGCAGGTACGTCGAAGCTTTATCGTTCCCGCCTGCGACCGTGCGTCTGTGATTGCGTATTTCAGGCGATCATGAGCATCGATTTCGGGCGATCGTGAGCGGTACCTATACGAAGGCCGCATGATTGGCACACGCGCGTGCGCGTGGCGGGCTCCATGATGGCATTGCGTGAAGGTCAGGCGGCCTTCGTATGCGTACCGATGAACGTGACCTCTCCTCGGAAGTCCTAAGAGCACGTTGCCGCGTTACACAAGTATAAAACCGGTTCCCAAAGGATCGTCTGGATCGACGACGAACTCGCTGAACCCGGTTAGAAATGGTCGACAGCTTATTTCCGGTATCACCCCGGACAGTGGACCTACCTTTGTTGTTTCAAGGATACGCGCATCGAAGAAGGTCCGGATAGAGCTTTCGTGTCTGAAGCGCTCTTGAACTCCAAGTCTGCCCTTCGCGTGCTCCACAGCCATGCGCGCACAGGTGCCGGTGCCGCAAGGCGATCTGTCGGCTTGTGCCTGGCCGAGGATAACGATGTTACGGGCATCCGTTTCGGGGCTCGATGCCGGGGCCGTCAACATAGCAAGGTCTATCCCGTTGATATGAGGCTGCTCCGGGTGCTGGAAATGGAACTGCTGCCTCGCCGCCCCGCGCAGCGCCACACCGGCCTTGATCAGGTCCGTGGTATGTTCCGGGTCGATGGACTGAAAGCCTAGGTCCGCTGCTTCAGCGATTACAAAAATGTTGCCGCCATAGCCGAAGTCGGCGCGGACTCGGCCGTACCCTGGAACATCCACGTACTGATCCAGCGCGAACGCGAAAGAGGCAACGTCAATGAGGGAAACTGCTTCCAGATTTCCGTTATCGTCTGTTGTGACCGATCCAACAACAAGCCCGGCAGGCGTATCTATCCTGACCTCCGTCTTGCGGCCGGTTCGCGGAACCTGGCCGGTCTCGACCAGCATCCCGCAAAGCCCCAGCGATGCATGTCCGCACATATTGTAGAATTGGCCGCCGTCCATGTAGACCACGCCCACATGTGACGTCGGATTCACCGGGGGGACGATGACGCCGCCGAACATGTCACGGTGGCCCCGGGGTTCGTTCATAGTCACTCGCCGGATCCAGTCAAAGTCGTTGATTACGCTGGACATTCGCTCAGCCATCGTTTCACCTGGGATCCTCGGAAATCCCGACACAACGAACCTGCTAGGCTCGCCCGCGGTATGTGAGTCGACTATCGACAACCTGTGGGTGAATTTCATGATTTTCTGCTTTCTTGTTGCTAGTCCGGGGCTAACTGACCGATGAGGCAACGCGTCAGTCTGGCCCGCATCAGCTGATAAGAGCCGCTTTGTCGACCACATTCTTCAGGGGCCTTTCGTTGACCCACCGCTCCAGATTTTCAACGAAACTGGTGACTGTTAGATCTTCACATCCGTAGAGATCGGCCGACATGTGCGGTGACACGAACACCTGGTCCATGCCCCAGAATGGGTGATCCTTTGGGAGCGGCTCCGTGGTGAACACATCCAGCGCCGCGTTGCCAACCTGGCCGCTCTCCAGCGCCTTGACCAATGCGGGCTCGTCCACTAGGCCGCCACGGCCAACGTTGATCAAACATGCCCCCCGCTTCATCTGGCAGAAACGGGACTCATCCATAATGCGGCTGGTCTCGGTCGTAAGCGGCAAAGACAGCACAACCGTATCCGCGACCGGAAGAAGGTCTTTCAGCTCTTCGATTGAGTGAATCCTACCAAACACGGGGTCATTTTGGACTGCCCGCCGCCCGACAGGAACGACCTTCACCCCATTGAGCTGAAGCAATGTGAACACCTCGCGGCCGATCCCGCCAGGGCCAATTAGCACCACCGTGTGACCACGAAGGCTTGCCGTCTGTCGCCGGTTCCACTCCTTAAGCCGCTGAGATTCTATCGTCTTTCGAAAATCCTTGGCGATCATGAGCATTATGCCAAGGACGTATTCTGCGATTGGATGCTCAAGTATCCCCCGCGTGTTTGTCACGACGATATCCGACATCACGACAGCAGGCGTAACCACGCCGTTCACGCCGAGGCCGCCGACATGGATCCACTTCAAATCCGGAGGAAGAGGCTCGAAAAGGCCGATAGGGATGGAATTATCCCAGAGGAAGATCGCGCCAGCGTCTTGCAGCTCTTTCTTGGCATGCTCTGTATCGCTTGTAATACAGATAGTTGCCAGCTTGTCACCCTCCCGTAAGGACGGCGGCCGCGCGCCAGTGTCATCTGCGTAGATGACCACGACCTTTTTCTTAGACACTTGCATCCCTTAAAGTCCCGCGAAGCCGAAGCAGAGAAACCGTCTCCTTAGCAGGGAGAGGATTGGTAAGGCTTTCAATGAAAGATGGGCATTAATCTGCGTGACAGGCACTTCTCAGCCAGCATAATCCGACCCTTTGGCAGTCAACACGCGCTTGACCGCTTCGAAATAGAGGTCGGCGTCGGCCCGAAATTCCGCCTTCGCCGCTTGCAGAATGCTTCGCGTTTTGTCCAGGACAGCCTGGGAGATCAATCTGCGCTTTCCTGCAGCCATTGCGATCATTTGGGTCGTCGCTGCGCGTTCCAGGAAGTACAGGCGGTGATAGGCCTCGCTGACGGATTCACCGGTTGAAACAACCCCATGGTTGGCAAGGAAGACGATCTGCTTGTCTCCGAGGACATCTGCCATCCGCTCGCCTTCGTCCTGCTTATCCGCAAAGCCTTGATAATCGTAATCGTAGGCGATCATGTCGTGCAGGATCATGGCGTTCTGGCTTGACGGTTCCAGTCGCATGTCTTCCAGCTGGGTCAGCGCTGTTGCATAGGGCATATGGGTGTGGAGGACGCAGGCGATGCCACGCCGATGAATGGGGGCATGGATGGAGACGGCCGAGAGGTTAGCAGTCCCCTCGCCCCTAACGACTTTCCCTTCAAGGGACACTTCAATCAAGTTCGAAGCCTTCACCTCTGACCAATGAAGCCCATATGCATTCAGATAAAAACGATCCGGGTGACCTGGAACCGAGAGTGTGAAGTGGTTGTCGATGCTCTCAACGAACCCATCGTTGACCGCCTCTCGGTGCGCTGCGGCCAGGTCAACGCGGGCGTTCATCTGCTGATCATTTTGGAAATTGGAAGTTCTTTCGATAGTTTGTGACATTGCTACTTGCCCTTGTTGTGATGGACCGGGAACCAATTCATTAATCTGGGCCGAGTTTGGAAATCATGGCTGCCATCCGTTGCGTGTCGCAGCACCCCCCTGCCCCGGCGATGCCAGCGCGCTTAGCGCATTTTCAAGACCTTCGCGCCGGGCCCGTTGTCCGGGATGGTCTCGGTCTCTTCAAGTTCGACATTTAGTCTTCGAAGTTCCGCAGTATGAGGATGGGAGACGTTGCCGGCTCGCAGGGCTTGAGTGGTGACGGTCTCAACAATCTCTCCGTTCTGCATAACGCCGATCGACTGGCATAGGTGGGCAACTACAGCGAGGTTATGGCCAACCATGATGTACGTAAGACCGCGTGCCTGACGTAAGTCGCTGATCAAGTTGAGCACCTCGGCTTGAACCGAGACATCAAGGGCCGAAGTAGGCTCGTCTAGCAGCAAGACTTGCGGCTCCGAAATCAGAGCACGCGCGATCGCCACCCGTTGACGTTGACCCCCAGAGAGCTGGTGTGGATAGCGGAAGCGGACCGCTGAGGGCAGCAGGACCTCATCCAGCGCCCGCCGGATGCGAGCCTCGACATTGTCAAGGCCATGCACGAGAAGTGGTTCGCTCAGAATCCGGTCAATGGTCTGTCGAGGATGGAGCGACCCATAGGGGTCCTGGAACACCATCTGGACCCGACGGAAAAAGTCCTTGCTGCGCTTGGGCATCTGGTTTTCGCCAGCGATGCGCAGGCGGCCGGTCCAGTTCGGATTGAGGCCTGCCACTGCGCGTAGCACCGTCGACTTACCCGAGCCGCTCTCGCCGACTAGCCCAAAGCTAGACCCCTCCTCCACCTTGAACGAGGCAGATTTGACAGCCTCGACTTGGCCGAAGCGCACCGCCAGTCCGTCGGCCTCGATCATCAGGCGCGCCATTTTATTTCCTTTTCGATCTCGTCCGTCGCTGGTTTCTCAGTGATCGATTGTCGTTGAGGCCTCACCTACTCAAGCGGTCACGGCCCTGTTGCCCTCATGAGCATATTCCACAACCGGTTCCGTCACGCCTGCAAACAGGAGGTCCAACTCGGCCGGTTCCAACATTCCTGCGCGTCCAATCATAACAACCGCGCTCTCGCGAATACCACCTGCGAACGGTTGCATGTCCAAGCTTGCACGCCTCCCAACCAGCTGCAGGATTGCACGTTCGTCAGGACATCCCGCGAAGTACACAATTCCCTTGGCCCGCATTATGCCCGCGGAGAGGGATTCGATCGCCGTCCGAAACGCTGCCTCCGACACCGGCCTGGGGGAGGACCAGGACCAAGAAGAAAACTGGCTTACATCGTGCCGATGCGACTTCTTCAAAGTCGCCATCACGGCCGGCTCGTCCTGCCGGCGATCATGCTCAAAGGCGGGCTCAAGAAGAATGGACCAGGGGATTTCGGCGTGGATGGTGCGGACAATTCTCATTGCCGGCAAGGCCCTCCAGAGCATTTGCTCTATGCCGTCCAGGACTGTCACACTGACCAGGTCGCATTTGTTCAAGAAGAGAATGTCGGAAGCCGCCGCCTGATCAATTGCGATTTCCGTTGATTCGTAGTCCAAGTCCAGAAACTCAGCTGCATCAACTAGGCAAAAGATTCTGTCGACAACAAAGCGATCCCTGACAGGAGACATCTGGAACGCTGCTGCGACAGACGACGGTAGCGAGATGCCGCTGGTTTCGACGATAATCCTGTCAAGGAAAGG
This sequence comes from Mesorhizobium sp. M0663, assembly GCF_040320585.1. Lineage (NCBI taxonomy): Bacteria > Pseudomonadati > Pseudomonadota > Alphaproteobacteria > Hyphomicrobiales > Phyllobacteriaceae > Mesorhizobium > Mesorhizobium sp. M0663. The sequence goes on along the minus strand of NZ_JAMYPX010000011.1, from coordinate 172,158 downwards.
CGAAACTTCAATGAGCTTCAGTGCTGAGGCGATCAGATCGTCCTGAATCGTACAGCAGACACAACCATTGGTGAGTGCTATCCGATCGGGTTGTGTATTTTCGATCAACTCTGCGTCGATGTTGATCGACGCAAAATCGTTGACCAAAACTCCAATCTTCTGATCGCTGCTGGTCAGCACACGATTCAGCAGTGTGGTTTTCCCGGCGCCAAGAAAGCCGGAGATGATAGTGACGGGGACCGGCAATACCTGAGCAGACATCTCTACAACTCGCTCCACACGGAGCGACCTCCAAGATAGGTCCCAAGGATTTTGGCGTTCAAAAGATCATCGGGGTCACGAGTGAGGATGTTGCCGTCGACGATCACGAAGTCCGCGTATTTTCCCGCCGCGAGACTGCCGACCTTATCTTCCATTCTCAATTGATAGGCGGCATCCAGCGTGATGGCACAGATCGCCTCGTCAATAGTCATTCTCTGGTCAGGTCCCAGGACGCGTCCAGAGCTGCTCTTTCGCGTGGTGGCCAGATAAAGGCAAAGGATAGCGTTCGGCCAAGTCATAGGGGAATCGCAGTGATGCGAAACTCGCATTCCCTTTCGAAGCGCTTCCCCTGACGGGGCAAAGCGGGCGGCCCGCTCGGGCCCGAGCAGGTTATCGTGCAGCGCGTCGCCCCAGTAGTATATATAGGGAAGGAAGTAGCTGCAGGACACGCCAAGTTTAACCGCACGCTCGATTTGATCGGAACGCATGATCCCGCAATGTTCCAGGCGGAAAGGCTTCGCGGCTTGTGGAAAAGTAGCCAGGACTTCTTCGAAGACATTGAGCACCGCGTCTATGGTCAGATCGCCATGGGCGTGCACAGCAATCTGCCAACCGTCGACAGCGTAGCTGGACATCATGCGCAAAAGCTCATCATGGGTATAATTCATATGCCCGACGTTATCTTCGGGAAGCCCCATATTCGTGCGGGTCATTTTGGTGTTCAGGTAGGGTCTGCTGACCCAGACGTTTCCCACCAGGACGGAACCGTCGGCCTGAATTTTCAGCCCTCTGATGTTCCACAGGTCGTCCCCATTGTCCGGACTAACGGACATCTTTAGGTCCGGAGCTTCGTGTTCGTATCCGAACACCCGGATCGGCTGATCCTGCCCGCGCAAGACTCGTTCGAAGTATGGGGTCTGGTGAGGAGCTACGAAGATTTCAGAACTGGTGGTATACCCGGCGCGAGCGAACATATTCAGCCACTCGGTCATAACCTTCTTATTTCGGATATCGTCACAGGTGTCGAAAAACTGAAGGCTGATAGCCCAGATGGCTAACTCCTCAAACTTCCACAATGCTCCCGTTTCGTCCCGTTGAACCTGCCCTCCCATTGGGGGAACGTAATTGTCATCTATGCCGAAGGCGGCACGAGCGGCTGTATTCAAATACCCTGCGTGAGTGTTCGATGTTTGGACCACAATCGGGTTTGTGGTCGAGATGGCATCAAGCTCTTGCACGGATGGCTCGCGCATACCCACGTGCAGCTGAGGATCGAGTCCGAGGAACCATAGGATTTCCCCCGGTTTCGCCTTGGCAGCCCTTCGCTTCATCTTGGCAATTGCCGCCTCGTAGGTGGGTGTATGAACGGCTCGAATGTCGATAACGGGATCTCCCCATGCAATTCCGCTCATGAGAGGGTGAGCATGGGCTTCAACGAACCCTGGAAGCAGGGTGTTACCCTTAAGGTCGATGATTTCAGTCGAACTGCCTTGTAACGGTGACAAAGAATCCCAGCTTCCAACGGCTAGGATGTGACCGTCCCGCACTGCAATGGCTTCCGCCCGCGGTTGGTGTGGGTCTACGGTTACGATCACTCCATTTCGGAAAATTTTATCTGCGAGCATGTAAGAGCCTTTTGCGAAAGTATGTGATTAGATGACGGGACCGGTCGCGCTTCCCCGCTCACCCTCAAACCATGAGGTTGGTCGCTTCTTTGCGGTCTGAACTATGCGCGCTGTCCTTCACTGTCCTTCAAGATCGGGCAGGCTAGCGCTTCGGCGTTGGCCGAACCCCGTGCCGGGCAGAGGCTTTTAGCCGTGTATTCAGCAACTAATCCAACAGTTTACCTCTCAGACAATGAGTCGGCCTGTCGAGACTTCAGACAAGCCATGCTTCATCCCTTTCCATCACTTTCAATCTTGCAGTTGGGTGGATCAGCGATGGCAGGCAGCCAAGCAGGCCCCGAGTGTACGGGTGCCTTGCACGGTTAAGGTCGGCGGCCCGCAATTCTTCAACAACACCGCCCGCATACATGACCAGCACCCGGTCGCAGAAGTGAGATACCAGCGGTAGGTCGTGGCTAATGAGAACCAAGCCCATCCCACGACGCGAGACGAGGTCCTCGATCAGCCGCAATATCTCTGCCTGTACTGTGGCGTCGAGCGCTGAGGTCGGCTCGTCGGCGATCAACAGCTCCGGATCGGGTGCCAGCATCATGGCGATCATCACCCGTTGGCCCATTCCACCGGAGAGCTCGTGCGGGTACGATTCGGCAACTCGTCGCGGATCACGGATCTGCACCTGCCCCAGAAGATCGACGGCTGCTTCCTGGGCGAGCCGGTGGCTGCCGCCACGATGCGCCCGCCAGGCCTCTGCGATCTGCGCGCCAGCCGTCATCACCGGGTTCAGCGAGAACTTAGGGTCCTGCATGATCAGCCCTGCCCTTTTGCCACGGAGGCGCCGCATAGTCCTCTCGCTGGCGTGGAGCACATCGATGCCGTCGAAGGTGAGGCGATCGGCGGAAAGCTTGGCTTGCTTGGGAAGAAGCTTGAGACACGAGCGCGCCGTCAATGACTTACCGGAACCGCTCTCGCCAACAATGCCGAGCTTTTCCTGGCCTATGGTCAAAGAGACCCCCCTCACCGCCTCAACCAGACCCTGCGGGGACGAAAACGACACTCGCAGATTTTGCATGTCGATCTGCATGACTATTCCTGCTTCGGGTCGAGCACGTCGCGCAATCCGTCACCCAGAAGATTGAAGCCGAGCGAAGCAACAAGGATGGCAACGCCGGGTATGGTCGGGACCCACCATTGGTCGAGAATGAAGCCGCGGGTCGTCGCGATCATGGTGCCCCATTCCGGCATCGGCGGCTGGGCTCCCATGCCGAGGAACCCCAATCCCGCCGCCGTCATGATAATGCCGCTCATGTCGAGCGCTACCCGCACAATCAGCGAGGACACGCACAGCGGAGCAATGTGGCTCAAAATAATACGGCTAGGAGAGGCTCCCATTAGCCTCACCACCGCGATGTAGTCGGCACGGCGAATGGCCAGTGTTTCCGAACGTGAGAGCAATGCAAACGGCGGCCACGCGGTCAGCGCTACTGCGATTACAGCACTGGTCACCCCAGGTCCCAATGCCGCAACAAATGCGAGGGCTAGAACCAATCGGGGGAACGCCAGGAAGATGTCGGTGATGCGCATCAAGATGCGGTCAGTGACGCCGCCGGCGTACCCCGCGATGGTCCCGACGGCTAAACCGAGAGGTGCCACCAAAAGCACAACCGCCACAACCATCCCTAGCGTCACCCTGCCGCCGTAAAGCACACGAGAATAGAGATCGCGCCCAAGTTCGTCGGTCCCCAGCCAATGCTGAGCGGACGGCGGCTGTAGTCTTTGGGTAAGATCCTGAGCGCCGGGAGCATGCGTGGCCAGCAGCGGGGCCGCCAGCGCTGCCACGACGAGTACAATGACCGTGACCAGGCCGGTCATCGCCAACTTATTCCGGCGGAGCTGCAGCCAACGCCTATACGCGCCGCCCCAGGCCGCTTGGCGGCGTGAGCTGGGTGCTTCACTCAGCAGGTAAGAGCGGATCGAGGTTGGTGCACCTAATGTTGCTGAAGAGTCGCTCATCCGACCTCCTCCGTGACCCGGGGATCGAGCAGCCGCTGGATGATGTCGGCCAGCAGGTTCAGCGCGACATAAATGGTTCCGATGACCAGAGTGGCGCCGAGCACCGCATTCATATCGGCATTCAGCAACGAGCGCGTGAGATAGAGGCCAATGCCGGGCCAGGAGTATACCGTCTCCGTCAGCACCGCCCCCTCAAGCAGTCCGGCAAAGGTCAGCGCAATTACCGGTACGAGCCGGGCCGTGATGTTGCCAAAGCCATGGCGCCACAGGATTCGTGAACCCGATAAACCTTTGGCGCGTGCGGCAATAATGTACTCCCCGCCGAGCGCATCAAGCATGAAGGTCCGGGTCATGCGCGTAATGATTGACATCGTATAGTAGGCCAAAAGCAGCGCCGGCGTTGCCAGATGCGCTAGAGCATCCCAAAACGCGTCCCATTGGCCGTCCAAGGCGGCGTCAACAACCACCATACCGGTCCGGTCCGGGACCATGCCCTGGAAGACCACATCCTGCTGGCCCGTGCCAGGTGCCAGGCCAAGTTTGACGTAGAACACCAGCAGGACAATCAGCGCCAGCACGAAGATCGGCACCGATTGACCGACCAGACTGATGACCCTCACCGCGCTGTCGAAATGTGAGCCCTGGCGAGCAGCCGCCAGGACGCCGAGCGGAACTCCGACAACAAGTGCGACCAGCATTGCGCAGGTTGCCAATTCTAACGTTGCCGGAAAGAAATGCAGAATATCGGCAGTTACGGGCTGGCCGGTCATCACTGAACGGCCAAGATCACCCCGAAACAGGTGCTGCAGGTAGATCCAGAACTGCTCGACAAGTGACTTGTCGAGCCCTAGTTCCAGCCGTACCCGCGCCACTACGTCGGGGGGTGCCTTGTCGCCAACGATCGCTATTACCGGGTCGATCGGCATCGTACGACCGATCAGGAACGTTACGACCACCAACCCGAACAGCGTGACCACAACATCACTCAGATTAGAGAGCGACTTCCGCAGCCGGCCCGCTATTCGATAAACCTTTACCGGCGCCCCCGAGACTGTAGGAGAACTGGATTGGTTCATGTCTTGGCCAGCTCCGTATAGCGAGTGAAATTCGCTGCCAGACCAAGTGAAAGCCCGGTTACGTTACTCTGTACAACCGCAACTCCGACCTGTTGGAGCAGAAATGCGAACGGCGATCGCTCGTTCCATTTCTTCTGCACTTCTGTGTACATGTTTAGGCGCTTGCCTTCATCGAGTTCCTGGGCAGCCGACGCGACTGCCGCTGTCAGTTCCGCATCCGCAAAATGGCTACGCCATGCGGCTGTCTTCTGGGTTGTGTTGTCGGAGTCGTCAGGATCAGAGCAGAACGGCACCGAATTGCCGTTCGGGTCGACATAATCGCCCGCCCAATAGCCGATCCCCATTTGGTGCTGCCTAGCACGCATCTTGCCAAACACTTGGCTTGCCTCGCCGGCGAGCAATTCACCCTTGACGCCGATCGCAGCGAGATCCGCCTGGATTGCTTGTGCGACGTCCGCGTAAGGCCAGCTGTTAGGATGGTCAATTGTGACTGAGAACCCGTCGGGGTATCCGCCTTTTGCGAGCAGCGCCTTCGCTTGAGCGATGTCCTTCTTAAAAGGCAGATCGGTTATGGCGCCTGGGGTGCCTTTGGGTAGGAACGACTGCCACGCATTCCAGAGTTTTGGCGTGATATTCTGGGCGATCGCATCGTAGTCGACGGCCCATTTGATGGCCTGTCGGACCTCCCGCTTCTGAAATTGCGGCAATGCCATATTCATCACCATGTATATCAGGGTCAGGCTGTCGGCCTGGTCTATGCTGAGCCCCACCTCTCCACTGATGGATTTGAGCTGATCCGAGCCCAGGTTCCGTGCAATATCGATGTCCCCCTTCTTGAGCAGCAAAAGTTGCGACGCCGGGTCGGCAACGTGGCGAATTACCAAGCGCGGGGTTTTAGGTGCAACTGCCGCATGCGGGTTAGCCTCCAGCACGACGCGGTCGCTAGCCAGCCACTCTACCAGTCGGTAAGAGCCGGAGCCGGCCGAATGCGTCTTCAGCCAGGCGTTGCCGAGATCACCGTCGACTTCATGGGCCAACGTTTCGGCCTTGTCCACGATGCTACCCGGCAGCCCAGCCAAGCAGGAGAGGACGATGCCGCTTGCCTGCAATACCGGCAGCGTCAACACCACAGTGTATTTATCGGTTGCCCGGATCAGCTTGTCGATGTTGCCTGTGTTCCACCCGAACTGCGTCAGGAGGTAGCCGACGGCTTTATTCAGCTTTACCACGCGATGCAGGCTGAAGATGACATCTTCAGACGTAAGCGGGTTGCCACTTGAGAACAGCACATCCTTGCGGATATGGAATGTCATGGTGAGACCATCTTTCGATATCTCCCACGCCTCGGCCAAATCTCCGACCAGCTTCGTCGAATCGGCGGGATCGACCGTCACCAATGACCGATAAATATTGCCGCAAATCTCGAAGTTTGACAGTTCATACGCTTCGGCTGGGTCAAAGCCGCCGATGATGTCGTCAATGGCCATTGCCATCACAACAATGTTTTTCGGAGTGGCGGCCCTTGCGGACGAGAGCAACATTGGGCCTGCGGCAATCGAGGCGGCGCCCATAATTAGGACTGATCGGCGAGTTAGCATCTGCACGTTCCCCTTGTTTAACGCTGTCGTTGAGCCACCGCGTGGCCACGCCGCCTTTTTGCCTGGCGAGCTTGCAAAAACGATATGCCCGATGTTGTTGCTGTACAAATATCAGTTTCGCATAGATTTATGCTCCCACGCATTAATCGGTGGTAAGGCGTGAATTCCGGGTCTGAGGGACCGTTTGAGGCGGGGTCGAGTTTATAGTTTATATTGCCCCGGTAGTGCACCAATGGAGTTACCGGGGCGGACTCGGCCTAGGCGACGTGGGCGCGATGCCTGATTCACCGCATTATGCGGCCTGGACATGAACATCAGCCGCCATGCCAGAGGTTTCGGAGCCAGTTGAAGACGTCCCCAGCGGATGTCAATCCGTCGCTGCTATGTCGTCGAAACACTCGCGCAATACTCCTGAACGAAGCTGACAAAGTGAGAGGCTGCGCGCGTGAGTGTCTTCGGATACCACACGGCTGTGGTCTCGACTTGCCTATCAACATCAACCAGAGGCCTTACGATCAGGTTTTGGTACTGGATAGGGACACGACAGTCGGGATAAATCGAGACTCCCAGCCCGGACGCAACTAACCCAAAAATTCCAATACTTCCATATACCTCTTGGGTAATTCTTGGAACAAATTGTATATCAGCAAACAACGCGTCCATGAATCTTCTATACGTATTCCACCCCGGCCTACTGCCGAATATAAATGGCTCGTCCGCCAAATCCCTAATGTTAAGCGTTTTTCTCTTGCTCAGGGGATGATTTTTTTTAATTAGCACCGTCAGAGGATATTTCGCTGTAGTTAACGTCTTTATAGAGTTGTTCAATTGATCGACGGGCCCCATTATGAAGGCGATGTCTAGTTTTCCAGTTGCAAGATCGTCGAGTTGCTGTGAGCGTTCTCCCTCGTGTAGCCGTATAGTGATATCAGGGAAACGTTGGCGAAACAGTGGAACGATAACCGGCAACTCGGCCATGAATGAGAAATCATTGCAGCCGAGGTCTATTTCGCCAGCAAAGCCGGTTGCAATCGATCGCGTACGTTTGATTGACCGTTCGAACTGAGCAACTATTTGGCGACATTCGTCCAGCAAAAGCGCCCCTTCGGATGTCAAAGCGACGTTTCGCGTACTCCTATTCAGCAGCGTTACCTTTAGATCCTGCTCCATCCATCGAACTGTCCTGCTGACCGCTGATTGAGCAAGATGCAGCTTTTGGGCGGCTCTACTAAAGTGAAGTTCCTCTGCGACTGCTATGAAAATTCGCGCGTGGCGGAGATCCCAACTCACTCTTTTGCTCCATCGACGTTCCCTCCAGACCCTATCAGTAGCGTCTCAATACCCCGCGTTAAACCCGTCACGGCGAAACGTGCGTGAGGAGCCAAGCTACAAGTGCTCACATGGCGGTCACCGCCAGGCGCACTACATTTTCGTCCGCTCGGCCGCCGGATCATACATCGGACGAAGCGACGCATCGGCTGGATAGCGCTTTCCGGCGATTTCGATTTCATAGTGGGAACCCAAAACATCGGCCTCAGATTCCCCCGCACAGGGCACATATCCCATGCCTATAGCCCCGCCGAGATAATGACCGTAGTTGCCCGACGTGATGATCGAGACGATCTTTCCGTCGCGGACCAGCGTTTCATTGTGGAAGATCAGGGGTTCGGGATCCCGCAGGCGGAACTGCAGCAAGCGGCGCTTTAGCCCCTCCTCACGCTTTCGCAGAACGGCCTCCCGACCGATGAATGCGCCTTTGGTGACCTTAACCGCGAAACCGAGTCCCGCCTCGAGGACGTGGTCTTCGTCGGTGATATCATGGCCAAAATGCCGGAACCCTTTCTCAATCCGGCAGCTGTCGAGTGCGTGCAAGCCGCACAGCTTGAGGCCGCATTCCCGCCCAGCCTCCTCTAGCGCTTCGAACACGTGGGCCGCTTGGTCGCTCGAGACGTAAAGTTCCCAGCCGAGTTCCCCGACATAGGTGACCCGGTGCGCCCGAGCGAGGCCCATTCCAATCTCGATCTCCCGGGCTGTGCCAAAAGGAAAGCTTTCATTGGAGAAATCATTGGGGCTGATGCGGGTGATGACCTCGCGCGCCTTAGGCCCCATAAGGACAAGCACGGACTCTGCTGCGGTCGCATCGGTAATAACGACGAACTCTGCCTCTTGCAGGTGTTTGCGCATCCAGGAGAGATCGCGTTGCAGGGTGGCACCAGGAACGACGGCGAGGAAGGCCGTTTCCGATAGTCGGGTGACTGTTAGGTCGCTTTCAATGCCGCCGCGTTCATTCAGCATTTGCGTATAGACGATCCGGCCAGGCGCAACGTCCATCTGATTGGCGCATAGGCGCTGCAGGAAGGTCAGCGCGTCACGGCCCTCGATGCGGATCTTGCCGAAGGAAGTCATGTCGAAGAGACCAGCGCCGTTGCGGACGGCGAGGTGTTCTTCCCTCTGGTTCTCAAACCAGTTCTGCCGCCTCCAGCTGTAACGATATTCTCTTTCCTGGCCTTCGTTGGCGAACCAGTTGGCACGTTCCCAGCCCGCGACTTCGCCAAAGACGGCCCCGCGGGCATTCAGATGTTCATGCAAAGGCGAGCGGCGCACTCCCCTGGCGGTTGCCATCTGTCTATAAGGGAAGTGGTCGGCATAAAGCAGGCCAAGCGTCTCGGACACACGGTCCTTGAGGTAAAGCCGGTTTTTCTGGAACGGTTGTGCTCTCCGGATGTCGACATCCCAAAGGTCAAAGGGCGGCTCGCCGTCATTCATCCATTGCGCAAGCGCCATGCCAGCGCCACCCGACGACACTATCCCAATAGAATTGTAGCCGGCAGCAACCCAATAGCCCTTTAGTTCAGGTGCTTCGCCGAGGTAGTAGCGATCGTCGGGTGTGAAGCTCTCTGGCCCGTTAAAGAAGGTGTGTATGCCCGCCGTCTCAAGCATTGGCATGCGGTTCACAGCCTTTTCGAGGATTGGCTCGAAATGCTCGAAATCCTCCGGTAACTGGTCGAAACAGAAATCCTCACTGATGCCGCCCATACCCCACGGCTTCGCTTTGGGTTCGAAGGCGCCGAGCAACATCTTGCCTGCGTCTTCTTTGTAATAGGCGCACTCGTCGGGAACTCGCAGGACCGGAAGACGCGCGAGACCGTCGATCGCTTCAGTGACGATGTAGAAATGCTCACATGCGTGCAGCGGCAGGGTGACGCCAGAACGTGCTGCCAGGTCACGGCCCCACATGCCGCCGCAATTGACAACATGTTCAGCCGCGATGGTTCCCTGCTCATTGTCTTGCGCCCAGGATACACCGGTCACTCGGCCATTACGGTCATGGACCGCTCTAACCTTAACGTTTTCGAAGATTTTGGCACCGCATTGACGAGCGCCTTTCGCTAGCGCCATTGCGATATTGGTCGGGTCACACTGGCCATCAAGCGGGAGATGCACCGCACCGAGTACGTCAGAAATGTTGAGATGCGGGTAAAGGTTCTTGACCTCGTTCGGCGAGATTTCCTGGACATCAATATCGAACGCCCTCGCTAGGCTCGCCTGCCTATAAATCTCTTCTTTTCGCTCGTCGGTCAGCGCGACTGTAATCGAGCCGTTCTGCCGCATTCCGGTCGCGATGCCGGTTTCAGCCTCCAATTTCACATACAGGTCAGCCGAGTACTTCGCGAGGCGCGTCATATTCTGGGACGCGCGCAGTTGGCCGATCAGTCCAGCAGCATGCCAAGTCGTTCCGGAGGTCAGCTGTTTCCGTTCGAGGAGCACAATATCTTTCCATCCCAGTTTGGCGAGATGGTAGGCTACGGAGCATCCCGATATGCCTCCACCGATTACGACAACACGGGCGCTGGTGGGTATGATGGCCATAGGGCTGTTTCCATCGTGTAGACCCCGGCATTCGCGGGCGTCTTTGGGTTTCTGACTGGGATGTCCGTGATGCTAGAGTGAGCCCAGTGACTGGGCTCTGTCCTTACCTGTCCGGCGGACCTGACGGGCTCCGAGCGCCGCACCGAACCGGTGGGTTAGAACTTGGCTCCGTCCACGTGTATTCAAGAATACCGAATTGTACAAGTGTGAAATTTCCAACATGAATTTTCATGGCCAAGCGCTTAGAAAAGGGATCCAACCTGCGGCGCGTAAGGACCTGCAGAGTCACTTATTGTCTCGACCACAAACGGAGGGTAACCATTCACGGCCAGCGAAGGAGTGATTATGGCGGTACGCACGTCCGAGAAGATTGAGGGATCGACCACCGATAAGCAGACGCACGAGGATGCCGTTGGCAGGCAGATCCGCGAACTGCGGAAGGTCAGGGGACTGACGCTAAAGGAGGTTGCCGAGTCGGCAGGAATTTCTGTTGGCTACCTAAGCCAAATTGAGCGAAGCCAATCGAAATTGCCAATAGGGGTTCTGAAAAATATCAGCACAACTCTTGGAGTTCAGATCAATTGGTTCTTCCACGGCAGCGACATTCCCACCGACGAGAAGGCCATCGTCGTCCGGGCGAACAACCGCCGCAAGCTGACGTTCACAGCACTAGGAATCGAAGAGGAATTGCTCTCCCCAAATCTGAGCGGTCCGCTTGAAATGTTAATGAGCACGATCGCGGCCGGTGCCGACAGTGGCGACTACAGCCACGAGGGCGTAGAAGCCGGGTTGGTGATCAGCGGGACACTCGACCTCTGGGTCTCTGGGCAGTTCTTCCGTTTGAACGCGGGAGACAGCTTCTCTTTCAAGAGCACCGAAGTTCACCGCTGCGCGAATTCCGGTGCGGAGTTGGCGAAGGTAGTATGGGTGATCACTCCGCCCCATTACTAAACAAGCTGACCTTAATGCCGCATTCGAATTGGACAAGGTCACACCCAGTGCCGGGGCCGCGCCACGCCCGGATAATTTGATCGAAGGCGCTGCGGTGAGATGCCGTGGATGGCCTTAAAGCATTTCGCAAAGTGCGAAGACGAAACAAAGCCGCTGGCTATTGCGATATCGATCATCGGCAACTGCGTACCCTCGATCAGTCGCTTCGAATGCTCAACCCTGAGGTTGAGATAGTACCTGGCAGGCGTAGTCCTGATGTGTGCCTTGAAGAGCCGCTCAAGCTGACGACGAGAGAGTTCCATCCGGTTAGATAAGCTCGCCAGCGACAACGGGAACTCGATATTCTCCTCCATGATCTTTATCGCCGCTACGAGCTTCGCACTCACGTTGGCAAAAGCTAGCCCCGAGGAACCGGTCTGCCTATTCGAGCCGGAACGTCGTCCTTCTACGGTTGCATGCCTGCAAACATCCTGGGCGGTAATTTCGCCAGCATGGGTACAAATAAAATCCACCGCTAGGTCGAAGGCTGCCAGCTCGCCCGCGCAAGTTGTATATTGTCCTTCCTTGACGAAGAGACAGTCTTGGATGCGAGCGGTACGGAACAACTCCGAGAACGCAGCAAGTTTGGACCAATGAATGGTGCATCGAATGTCCGCCAGCAAACCGGCCCGAGCCAGCATCCATGTCGCAGTGCCGATTGCGGAGATACCAACACCGAGCCTAGCCATTTTCCGCAGAAAGCTGTTGAGGATATCTGGGGAATGTTTCTCTATCATCTCGCCAGCCACGATAATAAGCTGATCGAGGACGCCGCCTTTCGTACCGCGGGCATCTAATGCGGCGACTGTAGTATCGACAGGAACAGCAAGACCGTTTGCACCCATGACAGTGCAGCCGTCCAGTCCAACTAGCTGCCATCGAAACCTCGCGTCCCCGGAAAGCGAATTCGCGATGCATAACGGTTCGATATAAGAGTGAAGTGCAAGATGCGAAAACCCCGGTAACACTAGGATGGCAAGATTCACTCCATGCTGCTCGTCCTGTTCGTGCGGAGCCAGACTGTTTGTCGCATCAGGTTTGAAGGGGCCGTTCATTGGGGTGCAGTCGTCATTAGCGAGATTCGAAACATTAGAATTGCTGCGGCGCTGGTAGATACGGCACGGATTCGTGATTATACGCGGACGCAGAACGCCACTCCGGCGGGTGCTTATTTTATTCCCGGAGCGTTGTCGGGGGCGTCGTCAAGACTAGTTGAGCGGGACCCTGCGGTGTCGGTCGGGGGAAAGTGGGTCATGGAAATGGTCGATCGGACCATGATCCGCGAAGTGGCGATTCCAGTGACGGAGCGCCGTCTGATCGATCGTGACTCCCAGACCCGGCCCCTCGGGAACAGGGATCACATTGTTCTTTTGACGGAATGGTCCGCCTTCGATGACATCCCCCACCTGCCAACGGAACAGAGACTGGCTCGGCTCGCTGATCCACTGGGTTGCCGCCGAGACGTGCAGGTATGCCGCGGTACAGACCCCGGCGTCGCCTGAGTAGCACCAGAAGCCGACCCCCATTGCCTCGCAGGCGCCGATAAAGCGGATTGCCCGGCCGATGCCGCCAAGCACCGCAAAATTGGTGACAATAAAATCGGGCGCGCCGAGTGCTACGGCACGCCGAATATCCGGAACATGCGTTGAGAACGGAGTGGCTGAGTGCTGTCGAAGTGCTGCCATTTCCTCAAACGTGGCCACCGGATCCTCGTAATTCCGGATATTGAACGGCTCGAGCTCCCGGAGTACATGGCGCGCGGTTGTCAATGACCATTGCATATTCGAGTCAAGGCGCAACATCGCCTTCCAGCCGAGTTTCTCGCGAAGCGCCCTGACCGTTTCGATCTCGCGGTCAGGATCGCCAAGGATGAGCTTGCCTTCAAAGAACGTGCTGCCATGCTCTTCTCTCATCCGCACGCAATAGTCGGCAACGGCGTCCGCGGTTTGCTCACGGCCCGGTCGGAAACCGAAATACTCGGTGAAGGGAATCTCGCTGCGGACTTTGCCGCCCAGAAGTTGGTAGAGCGGCTGATTCCATGCCTTGCCGCGGATATCCCAAAGGGCAATCTCAATCGCACCGAATGCCTTCACCACCCGGGAATCACCCGTATTCTGAACAATCTGCCATGGTGGAACGCAAACCCGTTCGCACGCCGCGATGTCGAGCGGGTCAAGACCTGCTAAGGCCTCGCCCATGGCGGTAATTACGTCGACCATATCGGTGCTCGGTGCCTCCCCCAGTCCGACAACGCCCTCGTCCGTAAAGAGCTGGACAATGGTCTTGGAGGTGCCGGGATACAGTCCGCCGGTCCACCACATTGGTGCTTCCAGCGGGATATTTACCGGGGTCGCCGTAATCGATCGAATCTGCATGGTCTGTTGCTCTGGAAGTGAGGAAGATCAATGCGATGACCTGCGAGGCATTGTCGCGGGACGCGATGTGCTGGTTAGCCCCGCATTTTTGCGCCGTCTGGGTCATACAGGGCTCGGGCAGTGACCTCAGCATCGTCACGGCGGATCGACACTGCCGTCTTTCATCGACACGTCGAGACCGATATGTTCTTCCATGGCTGTTCTCCGTTGATGCTGGACCCGGCGTCCAGTCGTGAGCCCGTATTTCATCTTATCGGGGAACAGCCACCCTCCAAGGCTATGATCGGTTCCAGGGCGCGGCGCTCCCATAACGTGTTCCTCCGTACCGCTGGTCCGTTTCCGGGACTTCTTCCGCGCTTCTGATCCTGCTATAAGTTTGGCTGGTAGAAACGTGCAGGTAAACGGCAATTATTCTGATGTCTGCATAAATGGAACTTATGCAATGCCCCGTCTGCGTATCCCAAGCCCGGCCGGCCTCATCACCTTTGAGGCGGCAGGGAGGCATCTCAGTTTCACAAACGCGGCCGAGGAGCTTCGCGTTAGCCAAGCCGCGGTCAGTTCAGCCATAAAAAGCCTTGAGGGAGACCTCGGTGTTGACCTTTTCGTGCGGCAGCACAAACGGATCATTTTGACGGAAGCCGGCCAGCGCTTCTACAGCGATGTCGCAATGGGTCTCGGCCATATAGCCCGATCGGCCGAAGCTGTTCGACGTAGCACTGAGGACAAGCATGTCGTCTTGTCTTCATCGACGGCGTTTGCCAGCCACTGGCTTATCCCACGGCTGCCAAGTTTTCGGGCGCAGCATCCGGAAATCGAAATCCGCATCCAAACGGCGGACCGCGACACCGATCTAGGCCCTGACCCCCATCTGATCGGGGTACGACGGGGTCTTGGCGATTGGCCCAACTACCGCGCGTTTCGGTTCGGCGGTGAGAACCTCATCCCGGTCTGCAGCCCCAGCTATCTTACGCAGTCCCGCGCGCCGCGGGATTTGCCGGATCTCGCCGGGCGGACTCTCATCCACCTTGACGAGCCCCACCGGCCGCGCCCGGCCTGGAAGGACTGGTTCGCCCACTTTGGGGTTGAATTCACCGACGTCGGTGAAGGCCTGCGACTAAATGATTACAGTCTGGTCGTGCAAGCGGCGATCGGCGGGCAAGGCATCGCGTTGGGCTGGGCGCACCTTATTAACCATCCGCTGAGCGAAGGATTGCTCGTCCCTGCCCTCGCTGCGAACTGGGCGACCGGGTATGCATTCTTCATCGTCAGCAACCGTTCGGTCGACCTGGCTCCGGAAGCAAAACTTGTGAAGGACTGGATCATCGACGGCGCCCCGGATGAACAGCGTTGATGTGCGCGACAGTTGTCCCGTTCGACCGCTTTCCGCACTTAGCGCATAGTTGCGGTCGTGATCAATGTCCCGCCTGTCGACGCGGGATTGGCGTTGACGACGATCCGGTACCTGCACCTCGCCGCGACCCTCGCCGTCGGCGATGCGCTGTGCGACGCGGAAATCGTCCGAACGCGATTGACACCCCTTGCAAACCTTGCGGCCCGCTTCGATCGAACGCCTGAAGGAGCACTGCTGCTGGGATTGGAGGCCGCCCACAGCCGCCGGCGCATCGAAGGCTTCTCTTCCAAGTTGGCCCGTCCTGCCTCACATACACCTGGCGTCAAAGCACGAACTCATCATCATCGCCGGCTCGTCGGCGGTGCTGTCCATGGTCGCTTCGCGCTCCAATTGCATTTGATTTATTTCGCTATCAGTTCGGGAACGGGTATGGCGGTAGCCGGCTCTGCGGCCCGATCGCCGGCAGCTCCAAGAAATCCCCTCTCAGAACTTGACTGAGCGCGGCACGCATACGAGACCAGTCTCATGCAACTACGGCAAAAGACACCAAACGTCCAGAACAAGGAGAACTGTTACTGATTACTGTCTCACCGAAGGGGTGCACTCCACTATGTATCCGGTTCAAAGTGTTACCCATCTATCAACTGGACATATGCGGCTATGCTTCGACCGAAAATAGCGGGCTCTGACTCCTTCGCCAGACATTCGCCTAACAGCGCTGTCCCTTGTTGACGCCGACGCGCATTCACCCTCTCCTCCGTTGATTGAGCTGGTACAGCTCCGGGCCGATGGTGGGTGGAGCATGGCGTCGGAGCCATTTGCCTGAGCGGCGGAGACCTTCGAGGCCGCAACCTTTTCCGCACGAGCGAGATATCCTCCCAACCCGCAAGCTGTTCCATTCGGCGCTGTCCGATATCCGACAAGGTCGGACTACGCAGCGTAGCTGAGCCACATCTATCGCTTTGCCTGAAAGCGATTTCTCATTTGGCATGGTAAATGCTTGCTTATCCGCAAACCCCGTCATGAGGAGAAATCGTCCCATGATCGCCTCCCGAAATATACCACCGCCGCGGGTCTCCCGGACGCATCCAAAGACGCTCGACCAAGTCCTGGCAACAAGAAGACGGTTGCTCATCCGGGCTCGGCGCTGCCCGCCGATCCACCTTCTCCTACAACGAGGGCAACCGAGAAGCAGCGCCTTCAAAATGAGGAACAAAATCACTTTGCCTCGAACCTTGCCACTCGTCCCGCGACCACAACCGGAGCCATCGAACCGCGTCCACGCCCAGATGCTGGCCGGCATCATCGCGACGAGCGCGCCCCCAAAGGCAATCGCTCAGCGCAAATGGCTGCGCGCGATCTACTGCACGCATCCTTATTCGAGGCCGAACGACGGCGCCAAGGAGAGCCTCGCCGCTAACACGCAGACCGATCTAAGCGCCGCTTGATCCAGCACAAAGGAATTTCAGACATGCACCAAGACACCGTCCGGGCGAGAGCTTTCGCCATGCCCCTGACCAGCCCGGCCTACCCGGCTGGCCCATATCGCTTCCGAAACCGGGAGTATTTGACCATCACATATCGCACCGATCCGCAGAAACTGCGCGACCTGGTGCCGGAGCCGCTTCAGGTGTGCGAGCCTCTCGTCAAATTCGAGTTCATTCGCATGCCGGACTCGACTGGCTTCGGCGACTACACGGAAGGCGGACAGGTCATCCCTGTCTCCTTCCGTGGCCCCAGGGGGAGCTACACCCACTGCATGTTTCTCGATGACCATCCGCCGATAGCCGGCGGACGCGAGTTGTGGGGCTTTCCCAAGAAGCTCGCCAGCCCAACGCTCCGAACGGAAACGGATACCGTTGTTGGCACGCTGGACTACGGCCCCGTCCGCGTCGCGACGGGTACCATGGGCTAAAAGCACCGAGCCAACGACCTTGCGAGCGTGAAGGCCTCGCTCGCCGAACCGAACTTCCTCCTAAAAATCGTCCCGCATGTCGACGGCACGCCGCGCATGTGTGAGCTCGTGGAATATCACCTGGAGGACATCGATCTGAGGGGCGCCTGGACCGGCCCGCCAGCCCTGAACCTCTGGTCGCATGCGCTTGCCCCCGTCGCCGAACTGCCGGTGCTGGAAGTGGTCTCGGCCGTACACCTCGTCGCAGATCTCACGCTCGCGCTCGGGAAGGTCGTCCACGACTACCTCGCGCAAGCCGAGCCTCGCTATCCGAAAGGAAGAACCCATGAACTTTCAGAATGATATCATCGAACCAGCGCGACGACGGAGCCGGTGGCCGGCTTCTCGACAAGGTGGCGGTGATCACCGGAGCCGCGAGTGGCGTCGGCAAGGAGATGGCTCTCATGGGAGCTGCCAACCCGTGAATACGCCCTTTTAGGCACGCAATAACGATAAGGGAAAAATCTGCGCGAAACGGTCGCATCGGTATTGACTTTAATTGACACACCCCGCGAACACTTGCATAAGCCGCATAGCGGTAGTCGCTGAGGGGCATGCCGCACCCAATTTTTCCCTAGGGGCGAGGTCTGATCTATGGCGGCACTGGCAAAATTCAGACCAGTTGATTCCGGCCAACACGACAAGGACGAACTCCGCGAGATTGTCCGTGAGCGCTCTTTTCGATTCGGACGCTACACGCTCTCGTCGGGCATAGAGAGCGACATCTATTTCAATATGAAGCCTACCATGATGGTGGCGCGCGGCGCGCAACTTGCCGCTCTTGAGTTCCTAAAGATCGTTGAGCAAACGAAAGCGGAGTACGTCGGCGGCCTTGAAATGGGCGCGGTCCCCGTAATCGGATCAATGGCGGCTGTCAGCTCGGTCATGAACAAACCGATAAACACGATCTTCGTTCGCAAGGCTCCAAAGGCCCACGGCACAAGGGACGTCATTGAAGGCCTTGGCCCCAAAGAAGATCTCAAGGGAAGAGTCGTCCTGATCGTAGACGACGTTGCTACAAGCGGCAAGTCGATATTGAAGGCGATTGAAGAGGTTCGCCACGTCGGGGGCATTGTGCGTGACGCTGCTTGCCTCGTAGACCGCGACGAGGGAGCTACCGCACTGCTAGCCCAACATGGCGTCGCGCTGCATTCCGTGCTGCATGCGAGCGAATTTGTGGAACGCCACTGACAATATCATACAACGTCTTTCCGGCGACCTAACCTTAGAGGACATTCCGTCGATTTGCAGCGAGTGCAAGCGCCTCGCGACTGAGAGCGATTGCCCTTGCCCATCCTCACTGTTGTTGGTGCAACACATGCTCGCTGCCGTTCACCAGCGGCTTGACGCCGTTGGCTACCTCTCTGAGCAAGGCGCCATAAGACTGAAGGCTTTTACCGATTATCTGGCGGCGGTCGTTCGCATAGCTTCAGAGATCGGCGACGCGGCACCCTGGATTGATCTAGCCAGCCGGTTTAACGCTCTTTTCGGTCCCGATGAGGTTGCCCATTAGGGCTTATCGCGCTTTGCTGACGAGCAGCCGCGGCGGCAATGCGTCATGGTTCGCTGGCGGCATGCCGGCGCCATGGTGCGAGCGTAAACGCGCCGAGCAGCTGGAGCTCGGGCGCGACGCCGCCGACTGGTGGGATGCGGCGTTGACTCGTGCCGCGTTCCAAGCACGGATGAGCTGCGTCGCCCATTCCGCGGTATCCTGCGCGCGCCTCCCTCGGTGGCGTGTCATGCAAGCGGGCCGAGCGAATTGCATCGAGATAGCCACAATTAAGACATTCCGAATGAACCCGGACACCTTCGCGTTGGGCGGAAGTTAACAGTCCCCGGTTTGCCGGGTAGGCCCCCGAACGAACTTGGAGCGCATCGCTGGCACGGCAGGGCGGCGCAATCGCAATCTGCCGAGCGTCAGCCATTGCGAAAGGTGTAGCCATAACCGTTGATGGCCGGCCCGCCGCCGAGATGCGCGTAGAGCACCCTCGATCCCTCTGGAAAGAAGCCTTTCTGGACGAGGTCGATCATCCCTTGGATCGATTTGCCCTCGTAGACGGGATCGGTAATCATACCCTCGAGCCGCGCGCACATGCGGATGACCTCCATCGTTTCCTCGGACGGGATGCCATAACACGGGTATGCATAGTCCTCGAGCAACACCACATCATCTTCGACCGGTTCCATTCCGAGATCGACGAGCGCCGATGTATGTTGGGCAATCTTTAGTACCTGCGCCTTGGTTTGGGCGGGGATGGCGGAGGCATCCATTCCGAGCACGTTGCGCTGTCGACCGTCCTTGGCGAACCCGACGAGCATGCCGGCATGTGTCGAGCCCGTGACCGTGCAAACGACGATGTAGTCGAAGCCAAACCCAAGCTGTTTCTCCTGGGCGCGCACCTCCTCCGCGAACCCCACGTATCCAAGCCCGCCATATTTGTGAACTGAGGCCCCGGCCGGTATCGGGTAGGGCCTGCCGCCCCCTTGACTGGACCTCATCGAGCGCCTGTTCCCAACTGCGGCGGATGCCGATATCGAAGCCCTTGTCGACGAGGCGTACTTCTGCTCCCATAATCCGGCTCAAGAGAATGTTGCCGACCCGGTCGTAGACGGCATCCTCATAGGGTCCCCAGCTCTCCTCAACCAGGAGACATTTCATGCCGATCTTGGCGGCGACCGCGGCGACCATCCGCGTATGGTTGGACTGCACGCCGCCGACGGTGACGAGCGTATCAGCATTTGACGCTATCGCGTCGGGGATGATGTATTCGAGCTTGCGGAGCTTGTTTCCGCCGAACGCGAGACCGGAGTTGCAGTCCTCGCGTTTGGCGTAGATTTCCACCTTGCCCCCCAGATGCTTGGAGAGGCGGTCGAGCTTCTCGATGGGCGTAGGTCCAAATGTGAGCGGATAGCGTTCGAACTCTTGCAGCATTTTCTCTCGGGCAACACGCGATGGAGCTGAATGAGCCATTCACGATTCATCTAGAGGCGTCTTTGATTTGACGTCATCTGCATTTCCGGCGCCAGAAGAGTCCCATTACGATTTCCACAGCTCGTTCGTCTTTGAGAGTTGCAACCGCACGCCGGCGTACCGCGAGAGGTTACGAATGCGTATTTCATGAAAAACTGCATCTCCTGGATAATTAGAAATGACGGTGTTGCGGTCACCATCAACTTCTCAAGCACGGTATTCCTTTTAATATCTACTCAATGTTTATGGGTTGGTCCAAAGTTTACGCCAGCTTGAGCACTGATCTTGTCATGTTGCCTCAAGGCAGCAGCAGCGATGTGGCCAGCATTTGACCGCGCTGGAGCAACTCTGCGGATTCATTCTTTACCTCATCAAGGTCTGGCGGCTCGGATCCAACTTCCTTGCAACTGTCGAAATGCTCGGCCCTTTGGCCAGCTCGGCTAACGTGGCCAGACCGCCAGATCAGAAAGAGCACGCTTGCGAAATACGCCAGCTGAAGGAGCAGCGAACAAGCCAGCGTCGTGACGATTGCTGTGCCGATGGAATGAGAAGCGAAATAGGCGGTCAGAGCTGTGCTGCAAAGGACCATTCCCAGGACGCGGCAGAAGATTCTGAAGGGCAATGCCGTTCTCCTGGATGTCCACCAGATCATGCAGCGACATTGTCGGCCGCAACATGGGTCTGGCAGTTCTTCGGGCAGACGCGGGCGCAGGCTCCGCAGCCAATGCAGCGGCCGGGATGGTCGACGACCATGATCATGCGATTGAGCTCGCCATCGAAATCCTCGTCTTCGCCGTCGCAGGCGCCGAGGATTTCACCCGCGTCATCGACGCCGTAAAGATGCATGACCTCGCGCGAGCAGACTTTGAAACAGCGGCCGCAGCCGATGCACGTCGTGCCGTCTATAGCGGTGAGATATTCCGGCATCCATCCGGAGCCGTCGCGGGTGGTGAATGTGCTCCTCATCGTAACTTCTTCATTGCAGCGAGCTCTCTCTTGGCACCATCCAACTCGGCAAAAACGGCGGACGTTTCCTTGGCGACGTCCTCTATCTCCGTCCATTTTCCCGGGAGATCCTCTGCAAGGTCGCGCAATTTCATCTTGGCGACTGCTGCGCGCAGCTGAAGCTTTCGGACTTTCTTCCCCATTTCATCTAGCTTTGACATAGACCCTTCCTCGAAATCGGTTTCATCACGCCGGCGCCACACCCGGACCGGCTTCAGTGGCTGCGGTCGCATCGTCGATCAGTTTCGCACCGGCCTCAGCCAGTTTCCGGAGCATCTCGAAGCCGAACCGATGAACGTCTTGCCAGAACGACCAACTGCCCGGCCATGGAAGGCATGCGGCCCCAAGTCCTCGTGAATTTCATCTCCATCATCGGCGATGTCATCAGGCCGGAGCGTTCCTCCATCCAAAGCCCGACGGCCGTGTAGAACATATCGAGCCTCCACAGCACGTCCGGATCGGGATCGCCGATGATGGGGATCGCACGGCGCTGTTTTCTGGTGATGATGAAGTCGCCCAGCAGTTCGGGTCCGATTTGCCTTCCGGTGACCCGGAGGCATCCTGAGCACGGATCAGCCGCACAAGGCATCTGACAAAAGGCATGGCCGCCTCGTCCTCGTTGACAGCCGCCTGACCGCGGCATCAGACATTTCGCCTTCTCCTCATTTCAGTCCTCTTCCTCGAAGCACGATGTCTGTTTTCGGGGACGCCTACTCCGGGCACACTTGCGCGGCCGACGTCCGGCTCGGGGCGGCCGATTCCACGCAATTGATGTCCCTGTGGTTGACTTTAAAGACGTCCTCGACTGCGAGGTCTTCCACTGCGGCCCCAATTCGCGTCGAACATCACTTCCGCCGCGATGCGGCCGCAGGTCATCGCAAGAGACGAACCTCGAACCTGCTGCAAACGATCCGCCCTGTGCTGCATGGGGCCTGCTTGCTGCGGCCAGGCCAGGGAAATGGATGAACCGCCCAGTAAACATTCCGACCACCCCCTTCTTAAGTATTCTTCTCGCCCGGCCGCGCTTTGCCACCTCCGGGAAGCTTGTTTTGCGGAGCCGCACAGAGAGCGCCGTAACAAACCTTCCCGCCTCTGTAGTTGGCCAGGGCCTGCAGCAAATCCGGTAGAAGGTGCTCTTTCAGTTCGTCCGGGATAGGCTCCGGACCGTCCAGCGACTTCAGTGTCAATTCGACCAACTCGATCGCGCAATCGTTGTTGCCGTTCTCGTAATAGTACCGGGCGACCGCGGGATAAGACCGGAACTTAGGGCTGTCGCCTTGTGGGGGATTCAGTGCCAGAATGTGTTCGGACAGCTCCTTGCCCATCGCGAAGCGCTCAGCGGGGGGAAGGCGCGAATGGTCATTGGCCGGATGGAAAAGCTGGTCTAGCGCCGAAACCATCCAATCCTGGGAGTTCTTGTCGATCGCGTCGCGGACCAATTGGCGCATCACGGGCAAGCCGGTCCACATGTCTTGTATTTTGTGAAGCAACAGGTGCGCATGAGCCAGGCGGAAATTGATGTCGTCGGGCATCAAGGCGATGCCCTCTTCGATCGCCCAGAGCGCCGTCTTCCAATCTTCTAGCTTCACCGCCGCCCAGAATCTGTCATCGATCGGCTGCTTCAACGCTTGTTCGCGCGCCATGGGTTCGCTTGTGGCGATCCGCTCCGTATCGGCGGCTTTAGCTTTATCGCTTAGGCGCCAGCTGCCGTTGAGCACTTTCGGCAAAACCTCATTGAGTTGGCTGGGATGACCGATAAAGGCGATGTGGCCGTCTCGGTCGACCACGAACGAGGTCGGAATCCCAACAGAAAAGCTGGGGTCCCTCCAAAGCTTGTTCATTTCACCTGTGTGGTCGAACGCGATCCGATAGTTCAGATGCGAGCACTTTTCGGTCAACCAAGCTTTTAACTTGGTGCGAGCCTCAACGGCCGTTGGAGCGTCTTCATTAGCCGCGACTGCGACGACCTCAAGTCCGCTGTCCCTGTATTTCTCCTGTAGCCGCATCAGATCGAGCATCTCCGCCGCACATAGTTCGCACCAAGTTGCCCAAAATTCGACAATATAGACTTTGCCGGGCTGGAAGTTCGCAAGGGGCTCGCCACGCAGCCAGTCTTCCACTTTGATCGAAGGAGCCGGTGACCCCATCCGCAACATCATTTTGCTCTCCAAAGCTGTTGCCAAAGGTTGCGTGACCTTATGCGCAAGCTTGTTCCCCCTTTGAGACGGGGCACTAGGGTTCAACGAAGGGAGAGCATCGCTCGTCTTGCGCATCTGCGTGCAGTCAGCCTTCACTCAGTGTTGCTGAATCTCAATTCGCAAAGGCCGTGCCACCGCGCTCAGCGGGCAGTAAGCGCATGAATCGCTAGAAAAACCTCCAAAAGGCAAGATGGCCGGTTGTATTGAAGCCGACATGTTTTCTGCCGCTGTCAGGTTTCGACAACCATCACGCGCTTCGCGGCGGCAGAAAAGCGTGGCCCGGACGACTCAATATGCATTCGGGCCGAGGGACGAGGCTGATGGACATCATGACAGCGTTGGCTATCGTCAGGCCCGTCACCATCGTTCGCCTCACGCCACCGGCTTGAGCGTTTTGCCGTTCCAGTCCTTCGGGCGGTAGCGGATCTCGTCATTTGCGATTGCAGGGAGGCGCTCCATCCCGACCAAGCGCCGCCTGCGCCCTGCCCCCTTGCGCGTTGCGATTGAATTCCTAGCTGGCTTCATGGGAGTTCTTCACGACCGAAGCCGGTCCAGCTGTAGCTCGCCAATACCGCCATCGTCAGATCGCGATGATGTCGTGGCGAAAAACGCCAAGCCGAGTGCCGGCATGTGCCGGCCGTTGAACTCTCCGGCATTCCTGCTTTGTGCCGATATTTTCTGTATTCCCTGTGCTCAGGCGCTACAGGGACCGCCTGGTTCGAATTTGAGCGTTGTCGGAATTTGACCAGCCCCAAAGACCGCTCGGTCGTCACGCGGGTCCGGCCGGACCGACTGAAACACTGAGGACGCGGCCGTCCTCGCCGCTAACCCGGCTACCATCCCACATGATGACAATGTGATTGATACGATCGATTCCTGCCGAACCCGGCAAGAGCCCGACCGTCCCGACTCGAAATTGAGGGGCGTCGGCCTCGGCCCGGTCATCGCGGTGTTCAGCTCCCGGCCAGTAGTCAGGAGAGATCATGATACCGCCCGTACGATGCCGCTACGGATCGGAACTCGGCCAGCCGCGCTGAACGACTCTCTTTGACCTGACGCCGACCTGCGAGCCGTGATCTTCACTGCATTGAGGACTGCCCATATCTCTGCCCGGTGTTGGTCTCCGCGTTATGGATCATCTCGGGCGAGCAGAACCCCGAACGCGAGACGTCCGCGATTTTCTCGGCGACGGCGATTGCAGATTGGCTCGAGGAGGCGCGCGAAACTGGGCGCGTTTGCCGCGACCTTTCTCTAACTTGGCATCGGGATAGGTGACCCAGGGGAGTAGAGCTTCGGACAGCGTCGGTGCTACTTTGGAACCCGTCAGCGAGCCAAAAACAAGGGCAATGACGGCTTCCCAACTATCCATCTCGTCACGCCGCCGAAGAGTCGCTCACGTAGCCTGCGGTTGCCATAAGCGCCCATGACTATCATGTCGGCAGACGTGTCGATTGCGTGCTGCGCGAGCACCATAGCCACCGGTTTGCCGGCGCTCGCCAGCCGGTCAACCGACACCCGAGCACCGTGCCGAGTGAGATAGGCAGCGATGTCGGCTCCCGGCTCGGCGCCGTTTCCGGTGCAGGTCGCCTCCGGATCGACTAGTGCGACACGAACTTCCTCAGCACCGGCTAGCAGATCCAGCGCTTCCCGAACCGAACGGGACGCCTCGACTCGCGAATCCCAGCCGACCAGCACGCGCCGTGGAGACAGAGTCGCCTCAGCGCCCTCCGGCACGACAAGCACCGGCTTTCCGGTGTCGAACAGGCTGCCGTTGATAACAAGGGGACCGACGTTAATGTCGTTGAGAAGTGCGGGGCCGACGATTGTCAGGTCGTTGCAGAGCGCCCGCTGTCGCACCGCGTCACCGATGCTGGCCTGATCGCAGTTGGCAATATCGACATCATAGCACCGCCACGTGGCTCTCAGCAGTTTGTGAATTTCCCTGGATGTTGTTTCCAGTCTGGCCATGTCCTGTGAAAATCTCTCGATCTGCCTAAACCGTTTGTCCAGTCTGGCGATGGCCTGTGCGCGTTGTCCAGGCCACTCGGGGATGCCATCGCCGAGCAGCGGAGACGGCATAACGATCGGCGGAGGCGAAATCACCAGTACGGAAAGATACGCGCCGACTTCGGCACACAAGCTGGCAGCTGTTCTGACATCCTGATCGGAGTGCTCAGCTCCGGTCACACTGAGTACGCTTCTGAAAGCCATTTGACTGCTTCTTTCTGAATATGTCGTACCTGCCGGCGCGTTTCGAAGCCGCAAGACTTGCCCTCAGCACGGCGGAAATGCGGAGTGGCACCACATCGGTTATCTATTCAGCCGTCCGGCCACTCGAGCGAGTAGCCGGCCGACCTGACGGTACGAATGACGCTGGAGGGGGAGGCCGCCTTCAGCGCCCTTCTGAGCCGGCTGATATGGACATCAACGGTGCGTACACCGACATGGATATTGGCCGGCCAGGCCGCGCTGATCAGCTCGTCTCTGGTGAAGACCTTGCCGGGAGTCTCAAGCAAAAGCCGCAGCAGGTTGAACTCGATCGGCCCAAGGTGGACTTCGTGGCCATTACCCCGAACCCGGTGGGCATCGAGCCTTATCTCAAGGTCGCCACAGGAGATCCAGCCGCCGTTTTCAATCCCGTTTGAACCCGGTTTCGGCAGCGCCAGCTTCGTCCGTAGACAGTCGAGCAGCTTGGCCGGCGCGAAGGGCCGCACAAAGCTCTCGTCAATACCAGCCCTCAAGAGATCCAGGTGCTGGTTCTCGGCGCCGGGCGCGATCAGCGCAATTACGGGCAGGCCGCCGGTCCGGAGCTCCCCCTTGAACCGGGCGCAGATTGTGGAGCCTGTCGCGCTTGTTGGCTGGCAGTCCAGCACCACGGCCTTCGGCTCCCGTTCACTGGCCAATGCAAGTGCCTCCTCCACGCCGCCGGCCAGTTGAATCGTGAAGCCGTCCACCTCCAGAATGTGGCTGTGGACCAGATAGAACTCCGGATCCTGCGAACAGATCAGGACCAGTGGCTTCATCAGCGCTACCCCAAGAACCACATCGGCCTCGACAGCCTCGATTGAGAGGGCTGGCCATCGCATGTCCTCAAGGCCTGACATGATCCCCTTGATCGAAAATCGGTTCCATCATGCCCGCGCCACCTCGGGATGAGCCTCAATGGCTGCGGTCGCATCGCCGGCCAGTTTGGTACCGGCCGCGGCGAGTTTCCGGAACGTCTCAAAGCCGAACCGGTGGACGTCGCGCAGGGTCTTCGACAGAACGACCAACCGCCCGGCTGTGAGAAGCACGCGCCCGAAGCCCTCATGGCTCACCTCCATCATCGGCGATGCCATCAGGCCGGAGCGTTCCTCGATCGCAAGCCCGACGGCGGCGTAAAAAATCTCGAGCCTCCACAGTACGTCCGGATCGGGATCGCCGATGATCGGGATCGCGCGGCGCTGTTCCTTGGTGATGATGAAGTCGGCCAGCAGCTCGGCGTCCGATTTGCCTTCCCAAGACCCGTGGGAATCATGAGCCCGGACCAGCCGCACGAGGCATTTCATGAACGGGGTGGCAAGGGCCGCCTCGTCTTCGGCGACAGCAGGGCTAACGACGGCGTCAGACATTTCGCCCATTCCTCATTTTAGTCCTCGTCCTCGAAGGACGGTTTCTGTTCGGCGACACCTGCCTGCGCCAGCACCTTGCGCAGCCAAGGGGGAGGACACGTCCTGAGCATCATCTGCGTGCGCAACAGCACCTCTTGGATGGTTTGGGGGTGCGGCACTTTGATCGGATGAATTTTTGCCGAAACAACCTTGGCTGCCGAAGGCCCCCCGATAGCCAGACAAAACAGCAGATGACAGCCCTTCAGCGCCTCCACCTTCGGGGTGATGCGGTCGTCGCCCTCAGTCCGATGCTTCCCGCTCTCGTCGGAAACGTCATCGAAGGCCACGGCTTCCACGAGATTCCACTCCTCGCGCATCACATCGTAGACAGCAAAGCGCCTGGCCGAACCGAAATGGGCGTTTAGGTTCTTCATGTCCTGCGTGGCGATCGCCACGCGCAATGCGCCGGCTTGGCGTTTCGGTGTCAGTGCGTGGACCTCGTCAGTGACGAGCGAGAGGCGACGAACGGAGCTCATCTGGCATTTCTCGCTTACGGAGTGGATCAAGCGCCTCAGGCGTCGGCGCGTGCCGGTTGGCTTCAAAAATGTTGGCAACCTCGAAGATCAGGTCGCGGATCCCCTGGTAGAGGATTGTGAGCTTGTGCTGGCTGCCGAGCCGGTCGAAGATCGGGAAGCCGACCCGCATGAGCGGAATGCCGAGGCGCTGCGCCGCCTGGCGGCCGTGGGAATGGGTGACGAGAAGATCAGCGCCGGCGCCAAGAGCTTCCAAATCGCCGAGATCGCCGATTTGAACCGACTGCGCCGGTACTTCCTCCAAAATTTTCGACATGTCGGTCGTGGTGACCGCCGCCGCGATTTCGGAGCCCATTCCGATGAAGAAGCTCGCGAGTTGGTAGAGTTGGTCTGGTTCAGCAGCGATCGCAATTTTCTTGCCTCCAAAGTGGAAATGTCCGTCGAGCAACGCGTCCTGCAACTGCGCGCGGCGACGGCGCACCCCAGCCGGCGCCGCCGCGCCCGAAACCGCGGACAGCAGCGAGACGAACCGGTCGGCGTCCTTCAATCCAGTCAGCGACCGGAACAGCACGTAAGGCACGCTGGTTAACCTCTGCAGCAGCTCGGCCGGGCGGCGCATATGCTCACCGATGACGATGCATTGCTCGGCCGTGCCAAGCTCACGGATATCCTCGACACTGGTGCCGCCATAAGTGGTCGTGACCCAGCGGTCGGGCACCGTACCGTCGAGCGAGCCGGAGACGTCCGGCAGAATCACGGGCTTCAGTCCAAAGCTTTCAACCATCTCACGCAAATGCTCGATATCAGCCACAGTGAGGTTCCAGCCAGGCAGGATCACGATCTTCTTCGACTGCCGCGCCTGCTCGCCGGGCCGTGTAATCCTTTCGATCATCGCGGTGACAGCCTTGGCCCAGCCCTCTTCGATCGCGCCGTCGAAATCCGGTGTGTTGGCTAGCACCACCTCCGTACCCGCGAGTTCTTCCGTGCGCTTCAGCCTGATATTGGCGATGTCTCCTGCGCAGTCTTCGCCCCGGGTTTCCACCAACGCCGTCGTGCAGACCCCGATCAGCGTTGGCTTTGTGCGGGCTTTCAGGTTGAGGATCGCCTCTTCCAGATGGTCCGCCCCGCCGAGGATCGTCGCCACCTCGTCCATCGCCGTTGTCTGCAATGGAATGGCTTCCTTGAAATGCCGCACGAACAACACGAGCGCAAAGCTGGTGCACCCCTGGCTGCCGTGGAACAACGGCATCGCGCCGTCGACGCCAAGAAAGGCCAAGGCGGCACCCAGCGGCTGCGATGACTTCAGCGGATTGACCGCCGCCGCTTTGGTCTTGGGAAGGATGCGGACCATCGGCTTTCCTCAACACTCGCCGAAATCGTCGGTCGTTGTGCCGGCGAATTCCTGGACAACATGCAAGGTCGCGGTCTCGGTTTTCGTGCTCGGCAGTTCCTGCCTCACCGCAGGCTGGCGATCCCATGGTGCCGGCTGCCGCACCTGGCGCCAGATCGGGTTATGAATGGCGAGGTCGATCTGGCGTACGAGTTCCACCATGCCGTCATAGCCGGCGTAAGGATGTTGGCGCTCCTGGTTGATATCGAGCCAGGGTGTCTTGGCCTTCAGCGCGACGAACTGCGTGCGCCCGCCCGACAGCATGATATCGGCCTTGTGTTCTGAGAGCATGGCGTAAAGCTCGCGCGGCGCCATCTGCTCGAATATGTGGTTGTCGTCCTTGAGGATCTGCTTGATGCGCTCCTTGTCTTCGACGGTCGACTTCTTGACAGAGGTGCCGACGATCTCGATGCCGATCTCCATCAGCGCATGGACGACCGACCAGGACTTCACACCGCCGGTGTTGAGCAGCACGCGCTTGCCTTCGAGCCTCGGCCGGTAGGCCGCGAGCTTCTTCCAAGCGATCGACTCCTCCTCTGCAATCAATGCCTCGGTGCGGCCGAGGATCTCCGGATCGGCACCCTTCTTCACGAGCAGCTGAGAGATCTGTCGGAGCGCTTCCGAGGTGTCGGTTATGCCGTAGAAGGAGCCCTCAAAAAACGGGATGTCCCAGCGCTGCTCCATCTTGCGGGCGAGATTGATGAGCGCGGTCGAGCACACCATCATAGCCGCCCGGGCGCGGTGCGCGCAGGCAATGTCGAAGTAACGCGCGTCGCCCGGAATGCAGGCGCGCACCCGGATGCCGAGTCGATCCAGCAGCGGCTTCACCAGCCAAAATTCGCCCGAGAGGTTGAACTCGCCTAGGACATTGATGTCGTAAGGGCCGGCATCGTCGGGCTCCACCGTGCCGATGACATGATCAAGCAGCGCCTCGCCGGCAAGCTTGTTGCCGAGATTTTTGGAGCCGACGAAGCCCGGCGCATTGACCGGCAGCACCGGAAGGCCGAACTTTTCCGCCGCGCGCTTGCAGATGGCGTTGATGTCGTCGCCGATCAGCGCCGTAACACAGGTCGGATAGACGAAGATCGCCGGCGGCCCATACGCTTCCTTGATCTCGCGGATCGCTTTGAAAAGCTTCCGCTCGCCCTGCCCCATCACCACGTCGAGTTCAGTGAGGTCGGTCGTGAAGCTCGTGCGGAACAATGTTGGCCCGGACGAAGCCGCACCGCGGTTGTCCCAGGAATTGCCTTCGCAGGCGAGCGGCGCATGGATCAAATGCGCGACGTCGGTGATCGGCTGCAGCACGATCTTGGCGCCGTCGAAGGCGCAGCCGCCGGCAGCCGCCCCGGGGGTCAGTGGCTTCGAACAGCCCTTTTTGCGCGCCTTGGCATCCTTGCCGCGGTTCTGCTCGCAGGCGGGCTCGTTCAAGACATCCTGGATTTTGGCTCTGAGCGAGGACATTGCGTCGGTCTCCAAAGTCCCTCGGGAAGACGACCGGCCTCACGATGAGCCGGCCGGCACCCTTAGCGGGTGAGGTCATACGAATAGTCCGTCACGCCCGTCTCGCTTGTCTCGCGATCGAGCTTGTCGAAGATCTTGTCGAGGATCGTCGTCAGGACGCGCAACCCGCCTTGGTAGCCCATAAGCGCAAACCGATGGTGATGGTGGCGGTCGAAGATCGGAAACGTCAGCCGGATCAGCGGCGTGCCGGTGTCGCGCTCCAGATACTTGCCATAGGAGTTGCCGATCAGCAGGTCCACCGGCTCGGTGAAGAGCAGCGAGCGCATCGCCCAGAGGTCCTTGCCCGCCCAGACTTGAGCATCCTTGCCGAAGGGCGATGATGCAAGCAGTTCCTTCAACTCCGCTTCCCATGCCGAGGTGCCGTTGGTGGCGAGGCAATGGGTCGGCTCGCCGCCCGTCTCCATGATGAAGCGGGCCATGGCGTAGACAAAGTCCGGATCGCCGTAGATGGCGTATTTCTTACCGTGCAGCCAGGATTGGCTGTCCGCCATGGCGTCGACAAGTCGGCCGCGCTCCAGGCGTATTGCCTCGGGGATTTGCTTGCCGGAAATCGCCGAGACCTCCACCAGGAATTCGTCGGTCGCCTGGACGCCGAGCGGGTAATGGAACGAGGCCGTCGCCTGCCCGACTGCCTCGCAATACTCCAGTGTTTTTCGGGTGTTGTAATGCTGTAGCGAAAGTGTCGCCTCGGCGTTGAGTGCCTTCCTCACGTCTTCGATCTTCGTGCCGCCGTCATACATGCGGTATTCGCCGTCCGACGGCGTGTCGAACTGGTCAGAGGCGTCTTGGATGAAGGTATAGGACACGCCCAGCAGATCGAGCAGGCGCTTAAGTTCCCGGTTGTTGCCAACACAGAAGCCGTCAAAACCCGGAATGATGTTGATGGTTCCCTCGGCTTCCGTGCGCTCCTCGCCTTTCCAGAAATGCTCCAAAATGCCCTTGACCGTAACGTCATAGCCGTCGACATGGCTGCCGACGAAGGCCGGCGTGTGGGCGAAGGGCACGTCGAAGTCGCGCGGGACCGAGCCTTCGTCCTTGGCGTTCTCGATGAAGCTGTGCAGGTCGTCGCCAATGACCTCCGCCATACAAGTGGTCGAGACGGCGATCATCTTCGGGTCGTAGAGTTTGTACGTGTTGGCGAGCCCGTCGACCATGTTCTTCAGGCCACCGAACACTGCCGCGTCCTCGGTCATCGAGGAGGAAACTGCCGAAGCAGGCTCCTTGAAATGGCGCGACAGGTGCGAGCGGTAATAGGCCACGCAGCCCTGGCTGCCGTGGACGAAGGACATGGTTCGCTCGAACCCTGCGGCCGCGAACACCGCGCCAAGCGGCTGGCAGGCCTTGGCGGGGTTTACGACAAGCGCTTCGCGAGCGAGGTTCTTTTCGCGGTATTCCCACGTCTTGGTGAATTCGCGTTGGTCGGTAACGACCTGGTCCGGGTGAGGACATTCGAAATTCAGCCTCTTCTCGGCGAGCATCTGCCTGTATTCCGGCTCGCGGAACAGGGGCGCGTGGTCGAGAACTTTTTCAGCCGACTGCGGCATGGGTGGTTACCTCTTTTCCATCTGGCCCGCCATACGGCGGCACAGGGACGTCGAAACGTTTCAGGTCTCCCGCGGACAGAAGGGCCACAGGCGTTCAACGGCCTCCCGGCTTCCGGGAGGCCAGGTTTTCATTCGGCTGCGATCGCCGCCGACGGCTCGGCTTTTTTCTTCCAAGGGGCGTCGTAGAGGTTCCAGACCGGGTTGTTGATGGCCAGATCCATGTCGCGGGCGAAGATGGCGAAGCCGTCGTAGCCGTGATACGGGCCGGAATAATCCCAGGAATGCATCTGACGGAACGGTATGCCCATCTTCTGGACCGGGTACTTTTCTTTGATGCCGGAACCAACGAGATCAGGACGGATCCCCTCGATGAACTTCTCCAGCTCGTAACCAGTCACGTCGTCATAGATCAGCGTGCCCTTCTTCACGTAATGGCCGGTGCGCTGATAGTCGTCGTTATGGCCAAATTCATAGCCAGTGCCGACGATCACCATGCCCAGATCCTCATATGCCGTTACGACGTGACGGGGGCGCAGCCCGCCGACATAGAGCATCACCGTCCTGCCTTCGAGGCGCGGCCGGTATTTGGCGATGACGGCATCTACCAACGGCCGGTATTTGGCGATGACCGCCTCGGCATTGGCCTCGATTTCCGGTCCGAAATGCTTGGCTATCTTGCGCAGAGAGGCTTCCGTCTGGGAGGGGCCGAAGAAATTGTACTCCATCCAGGCGATGCCATACTTTTCCTCCATATGCCGGCAGATGTAGTTCATCGACCTATAGCAATGGATGAGATTGAGCTTGGCCTTTGGCGCTCGCTCTATTTCGGCCAGCGTAGCGTCGCCCGACCAGTTGCCGACCACCCGCAGGCCCATCTCCTCCAGCAGGATGCGCGAAGCCCAGGCGTCGCCGCCGATATTGTAGTCGCCGATCACATTGACATCGTATGGGCCGGCCTCGAACTCGACGTCCTTCTTTTCGAACACCCAGTCGCGGATCGCGTCGTTGGCGATGTGGTGGCCGAGCGATTGCGAGACGCCGCGGAAGCCCTCACAGCGTACCGGCACGATCGTCTTTTCGTGCTCCTTTGCCTTGTTGCGGGACACCGCTTCGGTGTCGTCACCAATCAAGCCGATCGGGCATTCGGATTGCACACTCATGCCCTTGTTCAGCGGAAACAGTTCCTCGATCTCGTCGATGATCCGTTCCAGCTTCTTGTCGCCGCCAAAAACAATGTCCTTCTCCTGGAAATCGGAGGTGAACTGCATCGTGACGAACGTGTCGATGCCGGTGGTGCCGACGTAGTAGTTGCGGCGTTGCGACCAGGAATATTGCCCGCAGCCGACCGGGCCGTGCGAGATATGGACCATATCCTTGACTGGACCCCAGACCACGCCTTTCGAGCCGGCATAGGCGCAGCCGCGAATCGTCATCACTCCGGGGATGGACTTGATGTTCGATTTGACCTCGCATTCGGAAAGGACCTCGCTTTCCTCGCCAGCCTCGTCGCCGCTCTTGGCGACGCTGAGGTGCTTTTTGCGGCGCTTCGCCGCCTTGTCAGGATATTGCGACAGCACCTCCTCGATAAGCTTCGCATGGAGGGCGCCGTCATTCTCGTATTCCAGGTTCATGGGACCCCTTTCAAGGTTCAGGGTGACGCCTCACCAACGAGGCGCCGTTCTTTGAAAGGCGCGCCACGTCAGGCCGCGCCCCAGTCAGTAGCGGTCGTTACTGTGCGGCTGCCTTCGCCGCTTCCTTGCCCTGAAGCTCGGCAAGCATCTGCTCATCCGTCTTCATTATGCCGAAGTCGAGCAGCATGTCCTCGAGCTCCTCCATGGTGATCGGGGTGGGAATGGTGCCCTGGCCCGAATTGTTATGGATCTTTTCGGCCAGCGCCCTGTATTCCCCGGCCTGCTTGGAGTCTGGCGCATACTGGATCACAGACATCTTCCTGAGCTCGGCGTGCTGTACGATGTTGTCGCGCGGCACGAAGTGGATGAGCTTGGAATTGAGCCTGGAAGCCAGCGCTTCGGCGAGGTCGAGCTCGCGGTCGGTTTGGCGCTCGTTGCAGATCAGGCCGCCCAGCCGCACGCCACCCGAATGGGCGTATTTCAGGATGCCCTTGGCGATGTTGTTGGCGGCATAGAGCGCCATCATCTCGCCGGACATGACGATATAGATTTCCTGGGCCTTGTTCTCGCGGATCGGCATCGCGAAACCGCCGCACACCACATCCCCGAGCACGTCGTAGGAGACATAGTCGACATCGTCGTAGGCACCGTTCTCCTCGAGGAAGTTGATCGAGGTGATCACGCCGCGGCCGGCGCAGCCGACACCCGGCTCAGGGCCGCCCGACTCCACGCATTTGATGCCTTTGTAGCCGACCTTGAGCACGTCCGCGAGTTCCAGGTCTTCCACCGAACCTTCCTCTGCCGCGAGGTGCAGGACCGTATCCTGCGCCTTCGCGTTCAGGATCAGGCGGGTGGAGTCGGCTTTGGGGTCGCAGCCGACGATGAGGATTCTCTGCCCGAGGTCGACAAGGGCGGCGAGCGTATTTTGGGAGGTGGTGGACTTGCCGATGCCGCCCTTGCCGTAAAAGGCGATCTGACGCAAACCTGACATGTAGCTTTCCTTCCTTCGTTCCATTCATCGCGGCTGCCGCGACATGAATGCCGGTCGGGCAGCTGTCGCCGCCTCGCACCCAAGGATCTCAAGACTCGTGCCAATTTGGCTGATCGAACCGAAGAATAATTTCATGGTTGCTTTTCAGGGATTTAGCTTGAGGCCAAAGAAAGGATCCTCGGCACAAGCCGTGTAGCGGATCCGACAATGGCGACACAAAGCGTCGGATCGCGATCCTCAGTCACCGCATTCGTTCGAACCGCATCGTTGTGTTGAGGTGGGCGAACAGCTTCTCGACCCTCTAACGTTAATTGCGGGATGGACGAACTCTTCTGTTCCGGCGAGCTGACGTGCTTGGTCTCGCGTGTCCTCATCGACACTGCGCGGAAACTTGCGCGCCACGCTGCCATACCATCGATCCACGGCCATCCATCCGGGGCCACGGGCGGATAATTCCGCCATATCACCGACCCAAGGGGACTCGGCTCACTTATCGGCGCAGGAGTTCAGTATCGGCGTCATCGCCTTCACATGTTCATCGATCCGCTCGAGCACTTTCGCTGCGACAACGTCGCGCTCAGGCAGATGCCACCAGTGCTCGTTGACGAGTTCGACGGTCTCGACCACTGCGTTCAGGACTGCCGGCTCCGGAAGCCTTGCACGGTTCGCAAATGCTTTCCATCGCTGTGCTGCTAGCGCCTTGAACGAGCGCTCCCCTCCAAGCGACAGCGCCATGGCGTCGGCGGGAATATATGGCACGGTCGACAGGACGTCGTAGATTGGTGAAAGCACCGGCTTGTCGCCGTTGCCGGGATAAATCAGAGACCAGTTCTTGAGGTGCATGTCGCCATTGCCAGTGATGACCGTCAGCGCCAGGCGGCGGACGAATTCGAGAGCCGCCGTAGGCGAGACGGCCGCGCCAAGGGCCGAGGCTATGTCGTGATAAGCGGCGCCCTCATATTTGCGCGAGGGATAGACACCGAAGACCTGAGCGAAATCCTCGATGTGTATCCTCTCGCCATCGGCGCCGCGATCGAAGCGTTTGACGAGAAGGACCTTGCCCTCCGACAGCGTGTTGAATTCTTCGGGAACGCCCTCAAAATCGGACTTCTCGACCAGTTCGCATTCAGGAACCTCCATGCCGATTGCTGCAGCCAGCGCCAGGTTGGCGAATTCATTCTCGGAAACGCCCGGAAACGCCGTCGAAGGGAACTTGCCGATGTACCGGCCCTGCTCGTCGTCCATCGGCAAGGTAAGGCCGCCGCCTTTTCCAGTGTTCTTCATGACCGACAGCTTCATCTGCACGCCGGCAAGTGAGAACCGTGCCTTGGGCTTATCCTTTGAAGCATCCTGCGAAACCGCTATCGCGCTGTCACTGGGCAACGCCCGTACGGCTCCCGGCAGATCGGCGCCCAGCGCCGCTAAAAGATCGAAATCATGGCCTGGCCGCACATTGCCTTCGTGGCGCTTTTCCATCGCCTCGCGCAATTTCTCCTCCGGTAGGAGGTTCGCGAAGAAAGCGGGCAAGGCGCCCGCCAGAGGCTTCGGATCTTTCCGCAATCCTCCCGTCGCTGCCCGGAACGACAGGCTGAAAACCGGAAAGCCGCCCGTCGCGCGGTAGGCCTCATCGAAGTTGAATGCATTGAAATCGCCCGGCGTCCTAACGATTGTTTCAATGCGTTCAAGAGCACGTCCAGCGACGGGATCGTCTTAGGTGCGCGAAAGACTGGAGCCAAGATCGTCATCGTCAGGTTGAGAAACAAAGGCGGGTCGATCGTCATCATCATGCGGACGCAATAGAGCCTGGACAGCCGGCACCATGACTTGCGGAACCAGCATCATTTCCAGACCGAGCGCGCGAGCGATATTCATGAGCGTCGTCGCACGCGCCGCTGCGGCTCCCTTTTCGATGTCGCGATAGCGGGGACGGGATATACCCGCCAAATCAGCGACCTGCTCCTGCGTCATGGCAGCGGCCAGCCTCGCCTGCCTGAAAAGCCCACCGATTTCGCGCAGAATTTCCGACTCAGAGTCGATCATGATACCTATACGATCTTTTCCAATGCGCGATGATACGCAAAGGTATCTCATCCAGCGAGCAAGTCAAAACTTTTATGATCTGTTCGCGTATCATATATGAAGATAATGATATGCAAAGAGATCAATCCTTCTTCGAGGATCTCTCAGGCTTTAGCGCCGCACAGCGAACGGCGTTCCTCCGAGACCAGCTGCTATGGCCACCGGGCTCCTCTGATGGCGCTGCCGCCGGTTTGCCCGGCTTCTTGCGGCCTGCGGCCTGGCGCTGCTCTTCTTTTTCGGCCTGGGTCCGGCGCTCTTCTTGCCGCCACCAGCTTGGCCTCGGCTTCCAGCGACGCCATCGCCTGCTGGATCTTGGCCAGCCGGTTCTGCTTGTCGCCGGCCCAATCCGGCATCGCGTCGCCGCGCTTGTCCTTGCCCAAAGTTACGTCCTCCTCGGCATCCGCGGCCTCGGCCGCCGTCAGCCTGCGAGCGACCTCGGCTTTCAATTCCAGCTCGCGCTTCTTCATGCGCTTATAACTCATCGCCTTGTGTTTCGACGCGTTCGCCTTGATCTTCTTGCCATCCAGCGCGACATGGCCGAGTTTGACCAATCCTGCCGTCTCACACAGCTTCAGAACCTGCACGAACAGCGCCTCGAGCGCCTTCAAATGCCGCTTGGGGAAGTCGCTGATCGTCCGGAAATGCGGCGGATCGAGCGCCACGATCATCACAAAAATCATTCCGTTCGCGGCAGGCCCTGGCCGGCTGTTTTCGCCAGCTTTGGGCCATCGACCGCCTGTCGCGTTCCTTCGCGCCCCTCTGTCCCTCCAGCATCAAAAGGACCGTCGCGGCGCACCCGCCCTTCCTGCTCAAATCACATTCAGTTCCCGAAACGGCCGCCCATCGGCGATCCGGCTATACCCGAACGCCGAGCAATCCACCGTCCGATAGCCGCCATGGACGATCAGTTCGGCCAGCGCCTTGCCGACCGCCGGCGCCTGCTGCAGGCCGTGACCGGAAAAACCGTTGGCGAAGAGGAAATTACCGACCTCGGGATGCGGGCCGATCACCGCGTTCTGGTCGAGCGTATTGTAGTCGTAATGGCCGACCCAGGCGCGCGTCGGCTTGATCGCCTCGAAGGCCGGAATGCGGGTCGCCAGCACCGGCCAGATCACCTCTTCGAACAGCGGCCAGTCGGGGTCGAAGTCGGCGGGGTCGGCCGGTCCTTCGCCCTCTTCCGGCTCGGCGCCGCCGGTGATGTAGACCGAGCCCTCCGGCCGGACATAGATGCCGCTCGGGTCGACCAGCAGCGGCATGTCGTCATATTTTTCGCGCGCCTCGAAGACGAAGACATTGCGCTTGCGCGGCTCCACCGGCAGCGCCAGCCCGGCCATTGCTGCCACCTTGCCGGCATTCGGCCCGGCGGCGTTAACGACGGTGCCGGCCTCGAGCCGCTCGCCATTGTCGAGGGTCACACCGGCGACGCGCTTCCCCTGCCGCTCGATACCGGTCACCGACGCTGTGATGAAATCGATGTTCTTGCTTCGCAGTGCCTTGCGGAACAGCATCAGCATCGCATGCGCGTCGAACCAGCCTTCGCCGCTGCGGCCATAGGCGCCGGCGGAAATGCCCTCGACCGACAGCCACGGAAACCGACGAACAAGCGCCTCGGCATCCTCGATCACGATGTCGGCGCCCTCGGCCATCTGCGCCTCGTGGTTGGCCCGCAGGATCGGCAGCCCGTTCTCGCCGGCAAGGATGAGGTAGCCGCCTTCGCGAAAGCCGATATCGGCGTCCGCGCCAAACTCTTCCCTGAGCCGCCGGAACAGTTTCAGCGTGAATTGCGACAGCCGGATGTTTTCCGGGATCGAGAACTGCTGGCGGATGGAGGCGCAGGACAGCGTGGTCGCGGCGCAGGAAAACTGCGGGTCGCGCTCTACAAGCGCGATCGAGCCCGAAAACCCTTCCTCGCGCAGATAATAAGCGACCGAGGAGCCGACGATGGCTCCGCCGATGATGATGATGTCGTAATGCACTTTTTCGCTTCTCCAGTTCTAGGCGCCCGCCGCCACGTGCGGGCGACGCCGGCATCAACCGGCGGGCAGATGCGCCGAGGGCAACAAGCGCGCCTGACGCAACGCCGCCAGATCAGCCGAGCCGGTGCAGAAGCAGGCGACGGCCAACTGGCGGATGACGATCTCGAAATGCGCGACAACCGCCTCGGTGGATATCGTAGCCGCGCGCAGCACGCCGGCCGCCTGCCC
The DNA here is from genome assembly GCF_040320585.1 of Mesorhizobium sp. M0663. Lineage (NCBI taxonomy): Bacteria > Pseudomonadati > Pseudomonadota > Alphaproteobacteria > Hyphomicrobiales > Phyllobacteriaceae > Mesorhizobium > Mesorhizobium sp. M0663. The sequence continues at coordinate 133,391 of NZ_JAMYPX010000011.1, read as the reverse complement.
GGCGATGTCCGCGCCTAGGCGGATGGCCTTGGCCACGTCGACGCCGTCGCGGATCCCGCCCGACGCGATCAGCTTAACCGTTGGCAGCGCCCGACGTACCGCCTGCACGCTGGCCGGGGTCGGAATCCCCCAATCGGCGAACGCCATCGCCACTGCACGGTCGGCGGCATCGCGGGCGCGCTCGCCCTCCACCGCGGCCCAACTGGTGCCGCCGGCACCGGCGACATCGATCACCGCCACGCCCGCTTCGACGAGCGCACAGGCCACCGAGGCGGACAGGCCCGACCCCACTTCCTTGGCCACGATCGGCACGCCCACGCTGCGCGCGGCGCGAGCAATCTGTGCCAGGACGCCGCGCCAGTCGCGGTCGCCCTCCGGCTGTACCGCTTCCTGCAGCGGATTGAGATGGACGATGAGTCCATCGGCCTCCAGCGCATCCACCGCCCGGCGCGCCGAGTCCAGGCCGTCGGCCTCGCGCAGTTGCGCGGCGCCGATATTGGCCAGCAAGGGAATGTCTGGGGCCAGGCGGCGCAGCGCGCGCGTCAGCCCCTGGGAGTTGCGGGATTGCAGGCTCACGCGCTGCGAACCGACGCACATGGCGATCCCCAAGGCTTGCGCTGCCTCGCTCAGATGCCGGTTGATGGCCTCGGCGCGTGGCATGCCGCCGGTCATGGAGCTGATCAGCAGCGGCGCGCGCATGGTCTTGCCCAGCAGCGAGGCGCGCAGGTCGATCTGCGTCAGGTCCAACTCGGGCAATGCGCAGTGTTCGAAACGGATGTACTCCCAGCCGGCGGCGACCGTGGCCGACGCCGTTCGCCGATCCAGCACGATGTCCAGATGGTCGTCCTTGCGCCGGCTCAGGGCGGTGTCGCTCATGCTCGCTCCATCGGTCGCATGAGGCGACGGCGTTGCGTCGGATCGGACCGACGGCAGCGCTCGCACGCCGCCGCCTCCCGTGCGTTCAGGCCGGCGCACGCTGGCCTCCTCCCGCAGCGTCGCTGCGGTAGCGGCTGGTCGAGGTCTGGTAGTACTGCGCGCGGATGGCCGCCATGGCCTCGATCAACGGTCTCCACGGCGCGGGAAAGCGTTCTTCCTCCATCATCCGGTGCAGCATGCGCATATGGCCGGCCAGCTCGTCGTTGAGGAACTCCTCCACAGGCATAGCCGGATAGCGCTGCAGCAGCAGGATTGCCGCGTTGTCGGCCTCGCCGGCCGACCTGTCCTTGTCGCGTCCATGCAGATCGTTCTGCAGGCGCCCTATCGCGGAGATGAGCCGCAGGACCTGGCGAAACGCCGGACGCGCGCGCAAGGTCGCCATGTCCAGTCCCCACAGCAAGGACAGGCAACAGAACACGTTCGTGTAGGCGATCGAATCGATGCCGTTGTGCAGGTACTCGGCGTAGGACCAGCGTTCCGCCCCTGCCGCCTGCGCGCGTCCGGCGCGCAGCGCCGCGCAGTAGCACCGGGTATCGTCGAGAAGCTGAGCATAGTCGCGACAATCGTAGGCGAGCGCGGCGAGTGAAGCGCGCAGCACATCACAGCCCTCGAATCCGGGGAGCGCGCACGGCACGCCCTGCCCCAGCGCCTGCTCCACCGCGGCGAGCTGCTCCGGCGCGATCAGGCCAAGGTCGTTGCAATCGTCGAGCCAGAACAGCAGCGCCAGTTCGCGATAGAAGGCCACGATCAGCGTTTCGTCCTGCGGATCGCGGCCGGTGCGGGCGCTGGTGTCGCGCAGGCTCGGGTGGATGCGCTGCAGGATGTACTGGCCGCCCCTGACCGCTTCCACGGCATGCTCGTCGGCGAACCCGGTCAGGGAACGCCCCCACTCCAGCACCTGCTGCAGCGCGCGTTCGGTCTGGATCATGGCGCCGCTCCTGCTCCCTCGGCCAGGACGCGCCGCCCCCAACGAAGCGCCAGCCACAACCCGGCGAGTTCGGCCACGCGCACCACCCGGGTGGGGCAATACAGTTCCTTGCCGATCCACAGCGGCGTCTGCGGCAATGCATGCGCCGCATGGCGGGCGAGCATCCACTCCCGCGCACGCGCCACCGCCTGCGCGATGCGCCGGCGCCCTGTCGGCTCTTCGCTCCCGTCCATCACGTGCAACGCGAACAGCGCATAGGCGCTTTCCTCGAATGTGGACGCGCGACCGGCGCCCCAGCCGCCGTCGTCGCGCTGCGCCTGCAGCAGCGCCGCCAGCGCGCGCTCGTCGCGCCACTGGGGCTTGCCTTGCGCCAGCGCAGCGACCGCATGCGCGGTGGGATACAGCCACGAAACGTGCCATTTTTCGTTGTCCCATAGACCGTGCGGGTTGCGATTGGCCTCGACGTAGGCGCTGGTGCCGGTGGCGGGCTTTCCCAACATTCGCAACGCATGCAGGGCATGGATGTTGGTCGACACCGAGGCATTGCGCTCGCCGGGGAAGGTGACGAACAGCTCGCCGATTTCGAAATGGCGCAACGCATCGACCGATGGGTCGCGGCCTGCAAGGCGCAGGACGCATAACGCAACGGCGGTGTCGTCCGCATCGGCCGCGAAGTGCAAGGCCGGGCCCAGACCGCGCTCGCCCAGGCGCGCGTCGAGCTGCGCGACGATCACTAGCACCGCCTCCGCGAGCGCGGGATGCGCGAACAGACCGGCCAGATGCAGGGTGTACAGCGACCAGCATGGCTCGAATACATTGATCGGCCAGACGTTGGGAAAGACACCTTCGGTGCCGCTGCGCGTCGCCCGCGATGCCGCCTGCAGATACGCGTCGGCGCGCCCGACCTGCGGCGTGCTCCCCTGTGTCACGGCGTGCGCACGCCACGCGGCGGTGGCCGCCGGACTGATGCCGATGCTGCCGTCGTGATCCGGGCATGCGGTGGTCGGCGACGTCCCCCAGGCTTCCCAGGAGTGCAGCAACGGATGGCCGCTCGGCAACGTCGCCACCGCCCCCAGCTTGACCAGGCACGCTTGCCGCAACGGCAACAGCGCCGGGTGGCGCGGAAACGCCACGCCGCCCAGCAAGGATGCGGCCTCGCCGCACAACTGCGGCAGGATCAGCTCCGCGCCGATCGGCGCGTCTTCCGGCACCGCATGCGCGTAGGGATCGGGCTGGCGCTCGAGGAACCGGGTTGCAGCCTGGACTGCGTCGGCAGCGCCGGGAAGCGGATCGGCACGCTGCAATGCCAGCAACGCCGCCCACGTGGGCGCATGGCGGAACAGCGGGAAGTCCGCACTTCCCCATCCGCCATCGGCCTGTTGCTGCCGGATGAGCCACGCGTATGCGTCCTGCCGACCGGAGACGTTGCCGTGGAACTGCAGAGCTCGCGCCGTGTCGTAGACGGACGGACCGACGCTGCCGCCGTCGCTCATCTCGCTCAGCAGGTGGCGCAATTCGGAAAGGATCTGTTCGGACAGCGCGTTCACGCGGGATGTTCCTTCTGCAGACGGTTGACGAGGACCAGGATCGGGCAATCGCTGCGATCGGCGCCGCGGACTCGGACACAGTGCAGCATGCACCGCTGCCGCCGGCCGATCGAAGCGGCACAGGGGCGACTCCATGCGGACGGGCGTGCTCATGCGCATGGCGCGTGCTTGAACAGATACGCGTTGGCCCGCTGCAGCATCTGCGCCAACCGTTCCGCACGCGGCCCCAGCGGGACGATGGCCTCCCCGGCGTCGCGCAACAAATCCAGCGCGAACTGGCGCGCTGCCTGCAGCCCCATGATCGACGCGCAGGTCGGCTTCTGCGCCGCCGCGTCCTTACCGGGGGTCTTGCCCAGCGTCGCGGTATCCGCTGTCGCGTCGAGAATGTCGTCGATCACCTGCAACGCCAGCCCGAAACAGGCGGTGTACCGATCGAGCGCACAGTACAGCGCAGCGTGCGCGGCATCCTCCGCGATGGAGCATAGCGCGCCCATGCGAACGGACGCGCGCACTAGCGCTCCGCTCTTCATCCGGTGCATCGCCACGATCCTGTCCAGCTCGGCGTGCTTTCCGACCAGCGACAGATCCATGGCCTGCCCGCCTGCGGCACCCTCGGCGGATACGGCCTGCGCCAGTTCGCGCACGAGCGCGATACGGTTGTCGCCCGGCGCATCCAGGCTCGCCAGGGTCAGGAAGGCGTGCGCCTGCAGCGCATCGCCGACCAGGATCGCAGTGGCTTCGCCGAACTTGACGTGCACGGTCGGAAGGCCGCGGCGAAGCACGTCGTCGTCCATCGCGGGCAGGTCGTCGTGGACCAGGGTACAGGCGTGCATCATCTCGATGGCGGCGCCGACGTCGTCGAGCATGTGCGCCGGCGTGTCGGCCAGTGCGCCGGCAGCCAGACAGAGCAAGGCGCGGGTGCGCTTCCCGCCATGCAAGGTGGCGTAGCGCATCGCCGCCATCAGCTCGGTCTCACCGTCGTCTTCGGCGCAGAGAAGACGCGCCAGCGCCTGTTCGACCCGTTTTGCGCCGTCCTGCATCCAGATCTCCGGCGCACCCAATCCGCCGAGGGCGGAAACGCCAGTTCGGTCGTCGTGTAGCGTGGAACCGGTCTGCATGTTTTTCATGTCCTTGTACCTGACACGAGATGGCCACGGCGAGCGCCAAGCCGCCGCGGTGTTGCCGGCGTCGCACCGAGCGCGTGCGCTGAGTGCAGCAATGCCGCGCCTCGCCGGCGCCGCTGCCTCGCCACACGGGGCATGCGATGCCAGCTCATGAGAAGCCTATGCGGATTGCCATGGACGGATGTGCAGTCGGGTAATAGCGCCGGCCTTTTTCGACGCCGCTCAGCAACCGCGGCCGCACCCCGGCCTGGTGCATGGTCAGCGCCAACGCGATGCAGAACTGCACCATTTCCAGCCATACCAGGTGGTAGCCGATGCAGACGTGTGGGCCGGTACCGAACTGCAGCATGTCCACCGGCCGGATCGGCTCCGTGCGTTGCAGCCACCGCGCCAGGCGGAACTGATCAGGCGCCTCGTGCAGCAGCGCCGAGGTCGAGAAATGCAGCAGCGGGATGCACAGATGGGTGCCCGCGGGAATGCGCCGTTGGCCGAGTTGCAATTCCTGCAGCGCGCGACGCGGCAGGAGCGTGGTCGCCGGATGCAGGCGCAGCGTCTCCCGGAACAGTGCCTCGGCGACCGGACACTGCGCCAGGTCCGCGTGCCGGGTCGGCACCGCGCCCACGCGTTGCGCCTCCTCGACCAGGGCGTCCCACAGAACAGGCTGCCGCGCCAGCTCGATCACCATCCAGGCCATCGTCGAGGCAGTGGTGTCGTGACCGGCAAGCAGCAGCAATCGGATATTGGCGACTAGGACGTCATCGGAGAGCCCATCGTCGCTGCGGTCGAAGGCGCTCACCATGTCGTTGATCAACCCGGTGCGCGCGGCGTGTGCGCGCGCGTCGCGGACGAACTGGCGCAACTGCGCGTCGATCCAGTCGCGGGCGGCGCGGCCTCGCCGCAAGGGCAGTCCGGGCAGGTCGACCGGGGGCGCGACGATCAACTGCAGCAGTTGCCGGTATTTGCGATGCCATCCCGGCAGGTCCTGCGCGGGGATTCCCATGAGGCTGAAGATGAGCTTGAGCATCAGGTCGCCGGTTTCGCGCAGGATGGTTATGTCGCCGCGCTCGCGCCACGCCTGCACCCGCGCCCAGATGACGGGCGCGAACAGGTCGCCGATGCCGGCCTGGGTCAGCCCCTTGGGCAGGAACGCCGCCTTAATCGCATCGCGCGCCTGCCGGTGCGCGCCGCCGTCCTGGGCAACCAACGTTCCGCCAAGCAATTCGGGCGCGATCTCTTCGATCAGCGCCGAGGACACGTCCTTGTGCCGGAGCAGTGCGAACGCATCCGGATGCACGCAGGTCATCAGGTGTCCGGCAGGGCCGAAATCCAGCCAGAAGTGGCTGCCCAGCGTCCGTTCTGCGCGCTGCAGCAGGCGCGGCAGGTCGCAGACAATGGCGGGAAGATGCCCGACCAGGGGGAAAGCGCCAGGCATGACCGGGATGTCGCATCGCAGCCGGTGCCGACGGTTGAGTGGGTTGAGCAGCATGTCCATCAGCAGCGCGCCGCCGCCGCCGATTCGGTGTCGCCGGCAGGGCGCGCGGCGCAGCTGTTGCCACCGTCGGCGTATGTCGGCACATGCGCCAGCATGCCGCCATCGATGCACACGACCTGGCCTGTGATAAACGCAGCATCGTCGGAGAGCAGGAACGCCACGAGCGCGGCCACGTCCTCGGGGCGGCCGACGCGCTGCAGGAGCTGGTGCCGGCGCAGATGCCGTTGCATGCACTCGTCCAGCTTGGCGAGGAGACGCTCGGTCATGACGAGACCCGGCGCAACGGCGTTGCAGCGGATCTGCGCATGACCGTATTGGGTGGCGAGCGAAGCCGACAGCATGTTCATCGCCGCCTTCGACGCGGCGTAGGACGTCTGCGCCGTGTCACCGCTGAGCCCCTGGCACGACGACATGTTGACGATCGCGCCACCGCCGCGGGCGATCATCCGTGGGATGGCCTGCCGGCAGCAGAGCAGCGTGCCGCGCAGATTGGTCGCCATGGTCTGGTCCCAGACTGCCAGGTCCAGGTCGAGGATCGCGCGGTCGCGCTGGGTCAGATGCATGGCGCTCGCATTGTTCACCAGCAGGTCGACCCCCCCGAAGTGCCGCTCCGCCGTCTCGAACAGCCCTGCCACCGCCTGGCCATCGGCGATATCCATGGCTATGGGCAGCGCGTGGCCTGCTTCGGCCGCGATCTGCGCGGTGCAGGCGATGGCCGCCGAGCCATCAATGTCGGCCACCACCACTCTGCCGCCCCCGCGCGCGATGGCGAGAGCGCATGCCTGGCCGATGCCGGCGCCGGCGCCGGTCACCACGGCCACCTTGCCTTCAAACCGTCCCATCGTGTCTCCTGAATTGCATTGGTCTTTCGCAGCATGCCGCTCGGCCTCCGCCGGAGAAGGCGCAGGGTCGGCGCTGGCGCGCTCGTCATGGCCAGCGTCGCTTTCGATCACCCGAATGGCGGCGACCGGGCACTGGTTGGCCGCAAGCCGCACGGCGGCGTGCAGCGCCTGCGGGACCGTCGCCACGCACACTTCGGCCACGCCGTCCGGTTCGCGCTGGCGAAAGATGCCCGGCAGCGTCAGCACGCACTGCCCGGTAGTTCCGCACAGATCCTGATCGACCAGGACGCGCATCTCAGCCCTCCTGCCCATGCAGCCGCACCGGCAGCGCGCGGAACGTCCTAAGGAACGCGGAGGGCTCCCGGGTCGGCTGCTCGGCCAATGCCAGCGTGGGGAAGCGCGCCTGGATCCGCGGCAGGCTCTCGGCCAACTGCACTCGGGCCAGTTGCGCACCCAGGCAGAAGTGGATGCCGTGGCCGAAGGTCAGCATGATCTTCCCGTCGATCGACATGCCAGGACTGGTGCCGTAGAACCGCACGGGATCGAAGCGGTCGGGATCGGCGAAGGCGTCCGGGTCGCGATTGCCGGCCGCGATCAGCACGCGCACGTCCGCGTTCTTCGGGATCACCACGCCGCCCAGTTCGATGTCGCGCTGGGCGATACGCGGAATGGAGCTGAACATGGCGGGCGCGTCGTAGCGCAGGGCTTCTTCGACGAATGCCTTCACCCCCACGGCATCTCCCTTCAGCCAGTGCCGCTGTTCGGGATACGCCAGCATCGCCAGGACCGCATGGCCGATGGCCGCGGCAGTGGTGGCGAAGCCGCCCAGCAGCATGCCCCAGAGCATGCTGATCAATTCCGCATCCGACAGCATGTCGGCATCGTCGTCGTGTGCGCCGACCAGCATTGACACGATGTCGTGGCGGGGATCGGTGCGCTTGCGCTGTATGAGGTCGCCGAAGTAGGCCTGCACCCTGGCGCTGGCCGCGTCCGCCGCGGCGAGCTGGGGATCGCTGGCGTGCGGGCTCAGGCCTTCCAGAATGGCGCTGATGCCGGCGACGAGCCCGAACGTGTCGTCCTGGGGCATGCCGAACAGTTCGCCGAAAACCAGCATGGGCAAGGCCAGCGCGAATTCCTGATGCAGGTCCACCGCCTCCCCGCGCTCCAGCGCGGGCGCCATGCCGTCCAGGCGCGCTGCGACAATGCGAGCGATGGTCGGCCTCAGGTTGTCGATCTGGCCGATGGTGAAATCGCGCGAGATCAGCCGGCGCAGACGCGTATGCGTCGGTGGTTCCTTCATCGCTAGCGTGGACGCCAGCAGATTGAGTGACAGGCTGGTCGCCGCACGCGGGAAATAGCGCGCCAGTTCGCCCGGCGCCGGTCCCCGAAAAGCATCGCCCGTGGCCTTGAGCGCCCAGTAGATGTCGGCGTGGCGGCTCAACAGAAAGAGGCCCGACGCCGCGCGATGCACCGGATCGTGCTCGCGCAACCACCGCATGAACGGATACGGGTCGTGGATGCACGCTGGCGACGCCAGTTCGGCGAAGGCGTCCCGGCATGCTGCCGTGGTTTCTTGCACGTCCATCTTGGTTACCTGTTGGCTGGCTGATCTGACCGGCGCGCGCCAGGCGCGCCGGCAAATTGCGGAGAAGATCGCGATTCCCGGCGGCGTCGGCGCATCACCAGAGCACCGGGAACTCCTCGAACCCGCCAGTGATGATCTCCTTGCGCAACTTCAGTTCTTCGGGCGCCACGGCCAGGCGCAGCGCGGGAAAGCGCTGGAAGATCGAACCGAACACCACCTTGAGTTCCAGCCTGGCCAGCGCCGCGCCGATGCAGTAGTGCGGCCCATGGGAGAACGCCAGGTGCGGGTTTTCGTCGCGTCCGATGTCGAAGATTTCCGGGTCGTCGAAATGGCGCGCATCGAACGACGTCGCCGGCAGGCCGACAAGCACCTTGCTCTCCGCGGGAATATCCACGCCCGCGATGGTCACGTCGGTCCTCGGATAGCGCATGATGCCGTCCCAGCCCGCGCCCGGCGGGTACATGCGCAGGATTTCCTCCACCGCCTTGTCCACCAGGGATGGATCGCCGACCAGGCGTTCGCGCTGTTGCGGATGGCGGAACATGGCCAGCAGGCCGAATTCGATCTGCGCGACGGTGCTCTCGTGCCCCGCCACCAGCATGCCCGTCGCCAGGCCGATCGCCTCTTCCTCGGTCGCCTTGCCCTGGTCGACCGCCGCGAGCAGATCCGTCAGCAGGTTGTCGCCAGGATCCTGGCGCTTGTCCCGCATCTTGCCGCGAATGTAGGCGCGCAGTTCTTCCCAGGCCAAGCGCGACGCGCTGCGCGGGCCGCTTTCATGCTGGTGCGTCATCACCTCGTCGGACAGCCCGGCGAAAAAGGCGTGATCCTCGTAGAGCACGCCCATCAGCGCGCTGATGACCATGGCCGGAAGTGGAAAGGAGAGGTGGCGCCGCAGGTCGGCGGGCTGGGGCTGGGCCGCCAGTGTCTCGAACAACTGCGCGGCGATCACCTCGACTTGCTGCGCGAGCAGCTTCACCCTGCGGTTGCTGAAGGCCGGCGCCACGATCGTGCGTAACCGCGCATGCTCGCCCCCCTCGTGCGAGACCAGCCACCCCGGCGAACCGAGAATCACCGAATCCGGGGTGAATGCCGCCGGCGGCATTCCGGAGGGCCGGAACGCCGCGTCGGACAACACCGCCTTGGCCTCGTCGTAGCCTGTGACCCACCAGCCTTCGTGCCCGGACGGGAAGCGCACGCGGTGGATCGGACCGTTGGCGCGTAGCGCCAACATCTCGGGCGAGGGCTCGATGTGATCGACGCGCCACATCGGCAGCGTCGGCAAGGGTTGTTCGGACATGGTGGCACTTCACTCTCTAGCGGTGGAAGGGCGAAAAGTGACCGGCGGGCGCTGCGGGCAGCGAATGACCAAGACGGCATGTAGACGACGTCCTCCGAAGGCCGACCCGATTATCAAGATCGGCCAACGTGTAACTGTCTAGGCATACCGCGCGGCGAGATGCAGAACTTTATCCAGCGCCTTCGAGTTCAGGATAAGGTGGGTGTGGTGGGCCTTTGAGTCGCAGCCGGCCATCAACATTTCCTGCGCAAAGGTCGACAAGGGCGGCAAGCTGTTTGGTAGGGGCGGTTTCGCCGAGGGACCCCTTCCCATAGAAGGCTATCTGATGCGGATTTGACAATTTGCTTTTCTTTCTTCGTTCCATCGATCGCGGTGTCATCCACGAAATGAAGGTCGGTCGGCAGCTCCCGGCCCGCAACGAAGGAGCATCAAAACTCGTGCCAATTTGGCCGAACCAGCAGAAGAAAAAGAATTATGATTGCTTTTCAGTGGGTTAGCCTGAGGCCGGGCAAGAGCTCGGCGAAATAGGCCGGTGTCGCGGACCAACAAAGGCGACAGAACAGTATCGGATAGTACGCGCCTGGGGACCTTTCGGTCGGGCTTGCGACATTCTGGTCCAGTTTCGAACATAGAGGGTTGCAAATAGACACGCTTGGGGAATGCGACCCTCTCGGAACCAGGGCGCTTGCCCAAGACCGCACGCTCATGGTTGCTGCGACAGGCGCGTGTTCGCGAAAGTCGAGCCTGCGCACCCAAGAACACGCTAGCGGGCAGACGCTACGCAATCGCTGCAGTCCCCGCCGGTGTGAGTAGTGCATCGGCTCGGCTTCCGGTTCGTTTTCGCCCAGCCGGTGCGGAAGCGCCGAATCTCCGCACCATACAGCACCGTCGTCAAGTGTGGTGACGAGGCAGTTATAGCGCGCGCCCGATCTCGGCGAAGACACGGCCTCCGAGAGAAAGGGGGCGGTCCAAAAGCATCTCCTATTTGAAATGGCATGCCGCTTGCTGCTCCTGGTTAGAGCCCATCAAATCACGATGAAAGCAACTTGCACCATGCCCGACACGCGAAGCTCTAGACCGTGGCCTGAGGAGACGGTGCCCGTTCCCGCTGAACATCGGGACATCGTCTCCTCCGGAGGTCCGTGCTCGGCAGCCGCTTTGCGCATGGCTGGTCCGATGCCCGCACGCCAACACGTGTCGCTCGCGCAATTGCCGTTTACCGGTTCTGTTCAGCATGTGAGTGCCCAAGAGCCCCATCAAAGGGTCACCCAAGCCAAGGTCAGCGGGCCACTGGCAAACATCGACAATAAGCTGAACCAGTTCAGTGACGCGGGTCTGTTGCGTGAAGTCACATTTGAGGCCTCCACACGCTTCCGACATTGGCTACTTCCGGCCGCTATCACTTTTTCCCGGACACGAGCGCGAGTGATCGATGCCGCTTGCGGCGCCATAGCCGTGGAAAGTTGCCCAAGCGGCTCGACGGTGTCCAGCTCGCTCAGATCGATTGCGTTCGGGTGGCGAAGACAAGCAGCCAAGACGTTCCCATACATCGGGATGGAAAAAGGAGGTTGCGAGCCGCGAGGTCCTCATTCCATGCCCGGCATACGAGCCTTTGCTCGGTATTGCGCCAGCCTCTGCCAGAATCCAGCGCGCCAGTTTTTTTCTTTAGGAGCAACTTGATGACCGTTCAAAAGAAAGTTCCCTTCGTCACCTTTCTCACGCGTGTTCGCGATGAGTCAGTCCAGGGGCCAAATCCATATCGCTGGGAAGAAAAGACATCTGAGGACTACTTTGCCGGCAAGCGCGTCATCCTGTTCTCGCTGCCTGGCGCCTTCACCCCGACTTGCTCGACCTACCAACTGCCCAAGTTCGAAGAGCTCTATGATGAGTTTGAGAAGGAGGGAATTGACGCGATTTACTGCGTCTCCGTCAACGATGCCTTCGTCATGAATGCATGGGGGAAGTCCTTGGGCCTGCAGAAGGTCGAGCTCATCCCCGATGGCTCAGGCGAGTTCACACGCAAGATGGGCATGCTGGTCGCCAAGGACAATCTCGGCTTCGGGATGCGCTCCTGGCGCTACGCCGCCCTGATCAACAATGGCGTGGTTGAGCAGTGGTTCGAGGAGGAAGGTTTCTCCGACAACTGCGAGGCCGACCCCTATGGCGTCTCATCCCCGCAAAACGTTCTCGAAACGCTGAAAGCCGCCGCATGACCTAGAAAACGTCTCACTGATGCCATTGCCCGCCCCAAGAGGCTCCTCGACAGGACTATCGCGCTCACCATGCAATCCTCAGCAAGCCTGCTTCAGCGCCAGAAGCAATCCATGGTCGCATCGCCTCAACTCATTGAGTCGATTCGCTTGCTGCAACTGGCGCATACTGAACTGCATCAGTTCGTGGAGCGGGAAATCGAGAAGAACCCGCTCTTGGAATCTGCGTCAAACGATGGCGGGCCTTTTGGCGATGTTTCGATTTCGGGAGCGGATCAGCGTGTCGGTCCACGCGCAAACGCCGTTGACGGACCGACCGGGGCCGGCTCGCCTGAACGGCTCGGGCAATGGAAATCACTTCGCAACACGACCAACAACCCGCCGGGTAATGGCCCTTCCCTCGACGAGTTTGCCAGCCTCGCCGAGACATTGCACGACCATGTCGCTCGTCAGATCGCCCTCACTGCGTTCACACCACAGGAGCGGCTGATCGCTGGCCAGCTTGCCGCCGATCTGGAAGACACTGGCTATCTTCGGGCAAACCTTTTGGAGCTGGCCGAGAGCCTGAATGTCCGGGAGGCTGATGTGGAACGGGTTCTCGGAACCTTGCAGCACTTTGATCCACCGGGAATTTTTGCGCGAACTCTCGGAGAATGCCTCGAAATCCAGTTACGCCAGCGAGACCGGTTCGACCCGGCAATGGCAGCTTTGGTTGCCAATCTTGAAATGCTTGCGCGACGCGATTTTCAGGCACTGAAGCAGCATTGCGGCGTCGATGAAGACGACCTTCTCGACATGATGCATGAGATTCGGGCGCTCGATCCCAAGCCTGGAAACCGGTTCCAATCCGGTGCGTCTGAATCAATCATACCCGACGTCTGGGTCACGCCCTCGCCGGAAGGCGGGTGGCAGATCGAACTTGATCCGGCCACACTGCCCAAGCTGCTGATCAACCAAACCTACTATGCCGAAGTGTCGCGTCAAACTGTCCAAAATTCGAAAGATCAAGCATTTCTCAACGAATGCTTGCAAAACGCGAACTGGCTAATCCGCAGCCTCGATCAGCGCGCCAAGACGATTGTTAAGGTTGCGGCTGAAATCGTGCGCCAGCAGGATGCCTTTTTGGAACATGGCGTCGCCCACCTGCGGCCTCTCAATCTCAGAACCGTCGCTGACGCGATCGGCGTGCACGAGTCGACAGTAAGCCGGGTGACCTCGAACAAGTACATGCTTACCCCGCGCGGAGTCTTCGAACTCAAGTATTTTTTCACCGTCGCGATCGCGTCCTGCCAAGGCGGCGATGCGCACTCCGCCGAAGCTGTCCGCCATCGGATCAAAGCGATAATTGCCGCAGAATCTCCCGGCGACGTGCTTTCCGACGATGACATCGCTGTCCGGCTGAAGGAAACCGGCATGGATGTTGCGCGCCGCACCGTCACAAAATATCGCGAAGCAATGAACATCCCCTCCTCCGTGCAACGCCGCCGGGAAATGCGCTTGTGTCTTTAATGTGGGTCAAGGCAGCCAACCCCATGTTGCAGTGCCTCCAAAGTGGAGACTTCGTTCATGACCCGATCCGCGGCAGAGGACATGGACGCTGTTCTGCACGACCCAGAAAAGCCCGACCAACCGTCTGGTCCCGCATGGGGTGCGGTTATTTCGCTTTCCTTGGGCACCTTCGGGCTGGTGACGGCAGAGTTTCTGCCTGTCAGCCTGCTCACGCCGCTTGCGCATGATCTCGGTATCACCGAGGGTGCGGCTGGACAGGCGATGACGGCGACCGCTATCGTCGGGGCGATCTCGGCGCCGACGGTGGCCATCACCACAAAGCGCCTGGACCGCAGGATAGTCATGTGGGCGATGACGCTGCTGCTGATCCTGTCGGACGTTCTGGCGGCCGGCGCGTGGTCGCTCGCGGTTCTCCTGACTGCACGGGTCGTGCTCGGCATAGCGCTCGGCGGCTTCTGGTCGATGTCGGCATCACTGGCGATGCGGCTCGTTCCAAGCCACCTCCTGCCGCGCGCCATGTCGATCATCCTCACCGGCGTTTCCGTCGCTACCGTTTGCGCAGCTCCAATCGGCGCTTATGTCGGCGATATTTGGGGGTGGCGAAGCGCTTTCATGCTCGCCGCAGTCTTCGGCGCCGCTACACTGCTGGTGCAACTCATAACCATTCCGAGGCTGCCTCCGGTCGGAGTGGCTAGCTTCCGCAGCCTGCTGGATGTGGCCAAGATTCCGATGGTCAAGGTCGCGCTTTTGGTCGTCCTGCTGGTCGCTTCCGGCCACTTCGCCGGAATCACCTATATCCGCGCCTTCCTCGAGAAGATTCCCGCGCTGGATGTCGACATGATCCCGCTTGTGTTGCTTGCTTTTGGCATCGGCGGATTCTTCGGCAATTTGGCCGGCGGGCTTCTGGCCGAGTACAGTCTCAAGGCAGTCGCGGCCCTTGCCCCGCTGCTCATAGCGATAGCCGCTGTTTCGCTGCTGACGGCGGGAGCATCGGCCTCGGCCTCGGCGATTGCGATTGCCGCCTGGGGCTTTGCCTTCGGCGCAGTGCCAGTGGGATTGCAGACGTGGATGGTGCGGCGCGCCGCTCCCGAGCAGGCCGAAAGCGCCGGTGTGCTGATGGTCGTAGCGTTCCAAGTGGCAATCGCAGCGGGCGCGATTTTCGGCGGACTATTGGTGGACAATATTGGGATTGCCAGTGCCATTGCCTACAGTGCTGTTGCCACGTTCCTCGCCGCCCTGACAGTGTTCCTGCTCGGCCCGAAGCGCGAAACCTAGACCGCCTGGACGATGCGCCTGGAAGAGCTTTGATTGGGATGTGACGGATCGGCTGCATCGGAAGGGGCTGATTACAGACCCTGCGAACAAGGCCAAGTCCTTGGTCCTGACGGACGAAGGTCAGCGGTCGGAGGAACTGTTCCGCGCGCGTGTTCACGCGGCCGAGGCCATAAGCATCTGGCGGGGCTGCCAATTCCACGGAAGCAGTTCATGAAGCCGGTTCTGCGGCGTATCGGCGACGCGGGTGAGGACGTCGGCCAGCCAGGCCTGCGGATCGACGTCGTTGAGCTTCGCCGTTTATGCCGACCGCCAAACTATGCCGAGCGCCTCTTCCGATCCATGGCGGTATGAAGCGCTTTGCCCGCCATTTCGACCGAGAACCGGTCGTTGACACTCGGCATAGTTCTCATGCTCAAAGGGCGTTCAGGAATTCAAGAAGTCGGTCGTTTGGCCGAAATCGTTCGGCCTTTGCGCGTTCGTATGGCTTCAACTTGCCAAGTGCGGATTCCTTCTGCTCAAGATGTGCGTGAAGATAGGTCAGCGTCGTTTCCATCGCCTCATGGCCCAGCCATAGGGCGATGACCGAACAATCGACGCCCGCCTGCAGCAGCTCCATGGCAGCGCTGTGCCTCAAAATATGAGGCGACACCCGCTTCGAGCGGAGGATGACGCAGTGTTCGCGAGCCTTGGCGACATGTTTGTTCAGCAGCGCCTGCACGCCGTCGGCGCTCAGCCTGCCGCGGTGCATGTTCGGAAAGAGAGCCGTTGCGCCCCGTTCCTGGGCTCGTTGAGCCAGCCCCGAAGGGCTTGCTGTGCAACCTTGGTGAGCGGCGTACTTCGCTCCTTGCGGCCCTTGCCAACGCATCGCACGTGGGCACCGTGCCCCAGCATGACCGAGTCCCGGTTGAGATCGATGATCCCCGAGACCCACAGGCCTGTTTGCGCGGCCAGCAACAGCAGAGTGTGATCACGCCGTCCCAGCCATGTGCTGCGATCCGGACAGGCCAGGATCGCTTCAATCTCGGGCCTGGTGAGAAACTGAAGCTGTCGCTTGTCGCATCGCTTGCTCGGGATCGCGAGCACGCGTTGAATCTGAGCGCTATGGGCCGGCTCCTCGAACGACGCATATCTGAAGAAAGACCGAATGGCTGTGAGGCGGAGGTCCGGGTCCTCACTGAGGCGGACCGCAGTGTCTCGAGGTCCTCCAGAAATGCGCCGATGAAAGGCGCGCCCAAATCCCGCAGTGTCAACTGCGTCGGAGACCTGCCAAGGCGTGTCTGCGCGAATGCAAACAGGAGCCGGAAGGTGTCGCGATAGGAGGCGATGGTGTTGGAGCTTACACCTCGATGTCGCATGAGCCGATCGGTGAACCACCGCTCGATCAGCACGGCTAAATCGTTCGAGGCGCTCATGCGCGAACCTCCCACCGCTCATCCAGCAGTCGCGCAGCATGGGTCATTAGCTCCGGCGCGGCGGATAGATACCAGTAGGTGTCGCGAACATTGGCGTGGCCGAGAAAGGTCGAGAGGACCGGCAGTTCCCGCTCGACATCTTCGCCCGCACGATACCAGTTGGTCAGGGCCTGGACGGCGAAACGGTGACGAAGATCGTGAACCCGCGGACCATTGCGCTGTCCCCGCTGCCGCAGACCGATCTGTCGCGACAGCTGCCAGAACACCCGGTGCACGTATTGGTGCAGCAATCTGCCGCCCTGCTCGGCGACAAAGAAATAGGGGCTACGAGGCGCGACGAGATGCGCGTCGCGTCGCGCGGCGTAGTCCGACAGCACGGCGACCGTCGTGGCATGGAGCGGGACCAGCCGCGACTTGCCGAACTTCGTCTCCCGAATGGTGAGGATACCTTGGTCCAGATCGACGTCGTCCCGGCGCAGGTCGAGCGCTTCGGAATGGCGTAGCCCGGCGACCGCTATCAATCCGAACAGACAATGATATGTCCAGCGACGCAGGGCGTTGGCCGGCGGCAGCGACAGTGCCGCCGCCAAAAGCGCCGTGATCTCATCGGTATAGATGAGGGCTTGGCCCGCCGCGCCGGCGGCACAGCGCCTTGAGGTGGCACTTCCGTCATCGGGTCGAAATGAGCGAGGTGCTGAGCGAAGCAGCGCACATCGGTCAGGCGGATGGACCAACTCGCTTGTCGGCCGATCAACGTCACCCACTTCATTGCCAGCGCCGTGGTGATGGTCTCGGCGCCGCGAGCCTCCATGAAGGTGACGAAATCCGAGAACCGTCGAGCGGGGCCATGATACTTGTATCCCAATCCTTGGCGCATGCCCACATAGCGCTCGAGCGCTGTTCGAAGACGGCTCATTGGACACCTCCCGGCCAGGGCAGGCTAGTTCGCGCAGCTTCTCGATGTCGAGCTTGGCATAGATCCTCGTGCTGTCGATGCTCCGGTGACGAAGCAACTGGCCGATCTCAGCAAAGCTGGCCCCCGACCGCAGCAGGTCGGTCGCAAGGCTGTGGCGGAAGAGGTGCGCGCCGTGGTGCGCATAGCCGTGAATACCCGCCCGCTCGAGGGCCTCCTTCGCGATCATCGTGATGGCGCAGCCTGAGGCAAAGCCGACGTGCGGAGCAAGCATTCGCAGAAATAACCGGCGACACGCTGAAGCCGGTCGCCCATGCCGGATGTAGGCGACGATAGCTGCACCGACGTCGTGGCGTAGTGGCATCATCGCTTGCCGCCGTCCCTTGCCATGGACGAGGACACTGCCCGACTGCCAATCGATATCGTCAAGACTGAGCGCCGCAACCTCGCTGGCGCGCAAGCCCAGCTTGGCCAGCGCCATCAGAACCGCATAGTCGCGAAGCCCCATTGCCGTGGTCCGATGGCAGGCATCGAGAACCAACTGAACCTTCTGTGGTGGCAGGAAGGTTGGCAGGCCAGCAAGCCGCCAGCGACGGATCGACGTATAGCGCCCGACATAGTCGAGCACCTGGGCATGGACATGCACGAGCTGACCGCACCAAGGATGCCACGGATATAAAAGCTCGCGAACCTCCGTCCCGTGGGTGTACTGTCGTCGTGTTGTACACCACCGCGCGGCCGCATTCCCAAATCGCCTGGCAGACACCGGCCGAGTTCGCCACCACCTTCAATCTGCGACGGTCGCTCGCGCTGCGCTATGCCAAAGGCTCCGCGCCAGCGCCCGCCGCTTCACCCGCCCAGCAGGGCACAACCCACGCCGGAAACGAACTCAAAACTGGATAGAAAACTGGGGGCAAGGTCACTCGCCACCGGGCGGCTTGGCGACCAGCTTTGGCTCCATCGGCGGATGAACTCGAGCCGGCGGGCGCCGGGCTGCAGCAACAAAAACGTCGATTTTTCATCGCGTACATACGGCCAGACAAAAAGCCCGGCGTGCTCCCTCCGCCATATCAATCGATTTTATCCGAGGTGTCACATCCGGGTAATCTAGCGGCTTCTAATGAAACCGGCTAAGGGGAGCGCGGATTTGGGGGAACTTTTCGTGAATAGCCAAAAAGATGCAGAGCGTATCCTCGCCGAAATGTCGATCGCACAGGCGATTTACGATGCCATTTGCGAGATGAACGGATCTTCGTACAGGCAAGACAAAGCACCTTTGCGGTGGGACACTTCGTCAGGCCAACCGTTGAGCCTAATGAGTATTGACGGCTTTTTCGAATTGCGGGAACTCGCTAGGCGCATAGCGTCGAAGATCGACACGCCTGCGCTCATCAGTCTCCAAAGACACACCTCGCAGTCGTCAAAAAAGATTGACTTCCATTAGGTAGAAACTGCGCTCGCGCTGCGACGTGCCTCTGGTCTGAGCGCCGACAAAACCCGGCGATCGGGAACCGCCCGCCGCACCTTTCGGCACGGCGGGCGATCAGTCGTTCACCAGGCACGGGGGTGTGGGCGGGGTGGTGTGCCCGGTGCACGTGATCGTAGAACCTATGCTCATAGGCGGCTGCGTCTACCGTAAGCGGGTAGCTGATGCCGTTCAGCGATGGTAGTTCCAAGGCATGAGCGCCTCGATACCCTGTTTGGCCAGCCATTGGCGATGCGCTCGAGGGTCTGGGTGAGCCAGGCGTGCGGATCGACCTGGTTCATCTTGGCGGTGGTCAGCAGCGTGGCGATGGTGGCCCATGTCCGTCCGCCGCCGTCGCTGCCAGCGAAGAGGCTGGCACGCTCGACGGTGTTGGAGTCGATTTCGATGCGGCCGTCGGTGAGGAAGCGCTCGAGCGCGGCACGCCGGCCGAGCGCATAGCGGATCGCCTCGGCGGGCTTCGATTTTCCCGACAGCTTCGGCAGCTCCTTTTCCCACAGCGCAAAGAGAGCGGCAACGACGGCGGCGGATTTCTCCTGACGCGCAGTTATCCGTACTGCCGGGTCCTGGCCGCGTACGGCCTCCTCGGCGGCCCACAGTGGGGCCATCTGCGCCACCGTCTGCGAGGCGATAACGGAGGAGCCTGCGGCATGCAGTTCGTAGAACTTGCGGCGGCAACGACACACGCGCGGCAGTACTCGACGCGGTGCTGCGCGAGTTGCCGAACAAGCAGGCATCTCTGTCGATGCCGGAACTTCTTGACGTGCTTCAGGCGACGGGCCGCCGAGAGCAAGTCGGCAGTGCCACGGCGTTCAATCACTCGATTAAGGAATCTCTCGGGACAGCATCGCCGTCGGTGGCCTTGTTTGATATGGCCAGATCGCTTGGCGCCAGCTACTTGACGCGGGCGGGCGATGCTACACGGCGTGCGGCATGGCACGGCAACTTGAAGACGTTGGCGGACATGTTCACCGGCCCGAGCTCAGTGGAGATGATCCGCGCCGCCACGCAGCGGAGCCCGCAGATCAGCGTGTCGGAAGCGTTGCTGCGATCTGCGCTCGAGAGCGGTGGGACTATTTTCGATCCAGCCGGGCAGAGGCACTGAGATTGCGGCGCATCCGCTTCACTCGCCAGTGATCACGGATGCTCTCAGCCAGCGGCCCGAACAGGAAGTACAGCACGTTTCCGACGATGCAGATCAGGATGAGCGTTATGAGAATCCCCATCGCGCGAACGTAGCAGACAGTATTTTGTATGTCGAATGACCTCTAGTGCGTCGCGCAGTGGGTCTATTATGCGCAACACTGCTGAACTCGAAAACGCCATCGGCAGCGCGACGGAATTCAATCGGTCGATAAATGCCGACCAGGGCGGCGATGCGTCGCCGACTGGCGCGCACCGGCGCCGAAACTGGCGGGACTCTTGATACGCGAAGCGGAGGGGAGTAGTACCGATCCGGCTAAGGCCGCGAGGCGAGCAACTCCAAGCCAAAAGCAGCCGGAATATCAAGCGTTGTATAGTCCCACCTAGGCAATCTCGATTCCGGAAGATCAGTGATAAACCGCTCCAACTCTCCCTTGCTTTGGACGCCAAGTAGCATCTTCGCCCTGTCGAAATAGGCGCTCGATTCGCTGCGGGCGAACACCTCAAAGGCTCCATCATAATCGTGCCGGTAGAGTAGAGTTGTCGGCCACCACATTCGACGCCCGCCATCGTTCTTTGCCCGTGCGCGATCTATCTGGTCGCGGAGATAAAGGATGAAATCGGCCTGCATCATCTGCTCAAAAGAGAACGGTTTCCCGACGCACCTTTCTTTCAACAGATCGGCATGCACAGACACTCGTCGTAACTCCAATCGCTTATTTCGGCCTCCGTTGAGCGAAGGCATACCCGCCCAGAAATGAGCAAAGGAAGCGCTTTTGGGCCCGCCGTGACGGCTTGGGTGATAGTATCGATTCGACAGAAGGTGAGCCGCAAACTCGAAATTCTCGCGTCTCACCAAGAACGCCACAAAGGACAGAAACAATTCGTGGCTGAAGAACTTAAAATTATCGAAATGCCATTCCGTGTAATCGCGGGCACTCTCCGGCGCTTCGTTGAACGCTAGCAGCGCCTCAAAAAATCGATCTGTCATATGGAACGCGTCTTCATCTGATCGGTAGCTCGAAAGCGTCGTCAGAAGGGCGAGAATTTGATTTTCGCAAGGGGTCAAACTTTCAATCGACTGAAAAATGACTTCGTCCAACAATTCGTGCTGCCCTTGAATTCGAAAGGCTGCCAAGCCTTCGAGCACGCTGGCGAGGTAATCTTCGGCTGCACCCTTAAAATTCGGACGGCCCGCTTTCAGACCATCCATCGCAGAGTGGTAAGCGGCTGCGTTTCCAAACAGCTTCGGTTTGTTTTCATCGAAGAATTCGGGCGGCTTTCCGATCGCGGGTTTCACATAAACAGGCTTGTCGAAAATCCACCGAACGAGCTGTTCGAAGTTCTGCCGGTAGAGGTCGTCGGCGCTCAAATCTATGTAAATTCGCGAACCATAGTAGGCGGGTAAGAGCGCCCTCCCATCCGCATCACGTTCCCGGACCACCGCTACAAATTTGGTCTGCTTGGCGCTCGCATAGACCTTTGGCGAGATAATTTGAGACTCTATTCCAACGCCACCGCTTCGCTCATTTGCCCGTTCCACGTACTTAGCGTCACAAACCAAAAGCACCTTGGTGATCGTGTCGTCAGTGATCATCGCCTCCATGAAAACGTGCGGATCTTGCCCCTCGCGAAGATCCCACTTGTCGAGAACGACGTCGATGCCGCTTTGACGAAGCTCGGTCCCCAGTTGAAGAACCCATTCCTCGTGATCAGGGTTCGTCCAACTGTAGGAGATAAAGCATCTCGGTGGTTGTGCTGAAGCCTCTGCCAAGTGCTATCTCCTGCTCGAACTGCCTTTTGCGGTGCCATGTCTATGTCGACGGCGAATCGCAGTTTCGCCTAGACTAGCCTAGTTTTCCGAGCCCAAATCGGGTAGAGTTATCGCGCCGGAACAATCGCAGACTCGGGCAACTGCACCAACCGCTTCGGATCCCACCGGGGCTAACGTCAACGGCTTCCAACAAGCATCTGAAATCTGAGTGCGGAGCGCTGCTCCTGCGCCGTGATGCTATCTGGAAGACGACGTTCTGGTGCATCAAATGGCTGCTCCCGAAAAGCCCGTCATCGAATTCAGCTACCAGTACTACCTGCCTTACGGCACGCAGCTTGACAATGTTCTTGCCGAACTCGTCACCAGCATTGACGAGACGATCGACGCTTTGGCCGACGTACGCCGCAGTGACGGCGCGCTGCCGAACGAAAAGGTCACGGTCGACAGCCTTTCCCCTTCCGTCCTGGCGCTACTGCGCGGCGACGGCCCAACCGGACCCACAGGGCCGACCGGCCCGACTGGTGTCGGGGCCACCGGCCCTACAGGGCCGACTGGCATCACCGGTGCTACCGGCCCCACGGGCGTTGTCGGAGCGACCGGCGTTGGCGCGACAGGTCCGACCGGCGTCACCGGAGCAACTGGTCCGACAGGTCCAACCGGCGTCGTCGGCGCAACCGGTCCTGCTGGCGGCCCGACCGGCGCGACGGTGTCGCAGGCCCGACTGGAATTACGGGTGCAACAGGTCCAACTGGCGTTACCGGAGCAACGGGCGTGACCGGCCCCACTGGCCTCATCGGCCGCGATGCCGGACTGCGCTTTCTGTGGGACACTGGCACGACAGCGGCCGATCCGACGACCGGCAAGCTGCGCATCAATAACGCCACCCTGACATCGGCAACGGCGCTCTACATTTCCGAGAACGACAACGACGGCAACGCCATTGCGACGTCGATCGCGCTTTGGGGTGACAGCACGACCACGGCGCGCGTGGCCTGGTGACGATCCGCAAGATCGGCACGCCTGCGACTTTCCTCCAGGTTCAGATCACGGCCGCGCTGACAGACAAGCGGCACTTGGGATCAATTCACAGTGGCCCATGTAGCGTCCGGCGGCACGTTTTCGAACAGCGATCCCGCCGCCGTGTCGTTCGAGCGCACCGGGAACGTCGGGGCCACCGGTCCGACCGGCGTCACGGGACCGACAGGCATCACCGGACCGACAGGCATCACCGGTGCAACCGGCGTGACTGGTGCGACGGGGCCAAGCGGCAGCCCTCTGCCTCGGATTGCCAGTACCGCCAGTTCGGCGACGCCTACGCCGGATTCGACCAACACCGATGAATATATTTTGACCGCGCGGGCGGCCGCTGCGGCTTTCGGTGCGCCGACCGGCACGCCAGCTAACGGCCAGAAACTGATCATTCGCGTCAAGGACAACGGCACCGCCCGCGCCTTGACGTGGGATTCCATTTATCGCGCGGGCACCGATGTCGCACTCCCCGCAACGACCGTCCTCAGCAAGACCATGTATCTCGGCTTTATCTACAACACGACTGACACGAAGTGGGACTTGGTCGCCAAGGTGAATAATATCTGATGCCGTACTCCCAGACGATCGCACTCACTTCTGGCACATCCTGGGTTGTCCCTGGGGACTGGAACAGCGCGGATAACCAGATCGTGGTTATCGGTGGCGGTGGCGGTGGCGGTGCGTTCGGCGGCGGGGGCGGCGGCGGTGGCGGTGGCGCCTGCTGCTTCAAGACTCATTATGCCCTGAGCGGGGCCGGTCCCATCTCTTACGCGCTTGGTGACGCCGGTGCGGCGGGTTCGGCGGGTGGAGACACCACGTTTGATGCCAGTGCCTTCATCGCCAAAGGCGGCACGGCTGGCGCCAGCGCGACGACAGCGGCAGGCACCGGCGGCACCGCGGCAGCGTCGACGGTTCCCGCCGGCGGTTCGAAATTCAATGGCGGTAACGGCGGTACGGGTGAGTCCGCCGGGTCTAAGCGTGGCGCGGGCGGTGGCGGTGCCGGGGGCACGAATGGAGCCGGTAACACTGGCGTCACCCCGGCTTCAGGCGGCACCGGTGGATCGGCGATGCGGGATCAGGTGGCGCAGGCGGCACATTTACTAACCCAGGGGGCGCTGGTGGTGCCGGTAGCGAATTCTCCATTACCGCAGGCGGCTCGGCTGGCTCTGGCGGTGGCGGCGGTGGTGCGTCAGGCAATTCAGGTGGCGGCGCTGGCGGGAACTATGGCGCTGGCGGCGGCGGGCGAGGAAATGGTCTAGGCACCAGCGGCGCGGGCACCGGCGGCCTTATCATCATTCAATATAATCCGGCGGTTTCGACCGACACGTCTGGCATGTTTCTGGTGTTTTAACCGATCGCCACCATTGGCCGTGACGACGGCAACGGTCAGTTCCGTGGGAGCTTGTGAATCTCCAGTCTGACCGGACCGCCTCTGTCGCAGCTTGTGCAGAACAGACCCCGCTCGACCGTGCTGAACAGCGCATCCTTGCCATAACGCCGGATCAGACCGGCCGGCTTCACCTCGGCATGATGCGAACAGTTTTTGCACCAGGCACGCAGCTTGTGCCATTCGCGCAGATCGCCAAGAGACACATCGAGCCCGGCATGCACGCTGCCTTCCACTATCACTTGCGGTGACACCATGGGCTCGCCTGGCGTGATAATCTTTTCATCACATGCCGGCTGTTGTAGTGGATCAGCAGCATCCCCGGCCGGCGCCGAATGGCGGCTTGCCATGCGGCTTGGCTGACGCTTGAATCCGGCGATCGACAGATGGTTTCGACAAGGGCCTTTTCCTCCCGATCCCAAACCTCGATCCGGAAATTGTCCTCCGCAGTTTTTGCCATAGCTTCGCCGGCCAGCGTCCATTTTGGCGCTTCGCCATCGCTCCTTCCCGCCTCAGGTTGAACCAGAAATAAGGAACATTTTCCTCTCTGGTCAAGGCGCTCTTGACAATTTTGTTCTCATTCTGTTCACTGTCTCTAAAGATCGCAAAAAGAAGCCCTGCGTGCCGCACTGAAACCCGTCCCGATGAGCGATGAACCTATCCGCCTGCCGGATGCAATAGAGCCCGTCACGCGGCCTGGCGTTCAGCATCACAGGTGCGAGCGTCCCGACTGTGGCAAAGATGCAGGATGGGATTCGCCAAGTCGCGGCAGCCATCGCACTGGTTCTGCTTTGAACACCGTTCTGATGGCGAAGTATATCTCTAGGAGCGTGGCAAAGGATGGTCAGCGCCGAAACGACAGAATGAGTATGTCGACCGGGAGATCGACTGCCAGGAGGCGATGGAACCGGGCTTTCAGGTGATCGTCGATTGCATGCTCGAGGCGGGATGGACGCGCGGGGAGATCACGCGGTCGTTGAAGCGGCTCATCGCGCCGACAACATGACCCAGAAGGAAAATGCCAAAGTCGAGGCACAGCTCGCCATCGCTCGCGCCATGATGCGTGCCGGCCGGCCTTGACGATCGCAGGACGGGCGCCAGTATCCTGGCGATGGATGAGAACTACATCTACGGGGAAAGAACTGGCCTGCAGCTCGTTCGCATGGCGATCGAACTCACCTGTCCAGCCGGCGTTCTGCCGAGCGAGGAGGCAGTGAACCTGCTCTATGGACCGCTGCCGGTGCATGAGGGCGAGGCGCTGGCAAAGGCGATTATTGACACCGTCGAGCGACTGACCCGCTGCCCGAACTGAAGTTGCCCAGCCCCGATGATAGGCACCTTAGTCTGAACTGTCTGCGCAATGGTCCGTTGCACAGGCGGCGTCAGGAACCGCGGCGCTCATTCACAGTTGGTAGCGTCATCTCCGGGAGGAGAGTTCGGCGCAAGACAAGGATTGCGCTGATAGGGCCCGCCAGCCATTCCTGGACTTGGCAGGCGGGCCCTTATTTTCCCGGACGCTCCGGATCGTCGCCGAAGCCAAGCAGCGAAGCGTGGCGTATATACTTGTGCTCGCCACGAAGATACTTGATCCGTAGCTTTACGCCTGGCTCAACCCACTGCGTCGCCGGTCGCTTCTTGATGCCGCCCGGAGTGGGCCGGCATGTTCCATGACCCGCTTCCACAGCCGCTCCTTCATGTCGCGCCCCAACGAGATGAAAGCTGAACCGACATACTTTCCGGTGTCGGGATGCGCCAGCAAGGCGAACGCCGCCTTGCCCGGCTCTCGCTCGACGCCGAGCAGTTCGAATTCTTCGACCGTCCAGCTCTTGGTCTTCAGCCAGTTCGACGTCGGGCCACTCCGATATGGGCTGTCGGCGCGCTTGGAGACGATCCCTTCAAGCCCAGCCTGGTCAGCGAGGTAGAAAATCGACTTGGCATCACCGGGTAGAGCCTCGCTGAACTGAATGCGGCTGTTCGGCTTGATGATGCCAAATAGAATTTCCCGGCGCGCCTTGCATCCGATGTCGCGCAGATCGTGGCCGTCAAGATGCATGATATCGAAGGCGCCGAGGATCGTGGCGTAGGGATCGCTGTGGACGGCTTTCTGTAGTGCGTCGAAATCGGGCAGGCCATTCACGCCCGTGACGACCGCCTCGCCCTCAAAGATCGCGCTCTTGACGTCGAGATCCCGCGCGGCCTCGATGATGCCGGTGTATTTCCGCGTCCAATCCGCTCCGCTGCTGCTGAAGGCGCGAATATCGTCAGGGCTGCTTATGATGATCTGGGTTCGGTAGCCATCGAGCTTGATCTCGTGAATCCAGTGTTCACCCTCGGGTGGCTTTGCGACCAGCTTGGGCTCCATCGCACGGATAAACGCCAGCCTCGCCCCGTTCATACAAACTCCACGCCACACCAACCCGATTCAATAAACTTTGAACGTTTCGGTTCCGCGAAGCTCAAAGCCCGCGTCTCTGGGGGGAGGAGATGCGGGCAGATCGGATGCCATTACCGATCGTGCAGCAATATCGTGTGAGGGGAAGGATTTGCTGCGTGCACCGAACCTTCCCCGCGCGCCGGTGTTCCAACTGACCGCAAAAAATCCCGCCGCACTGCCAGAACGGCGGGACCGATCAAGCGCTTTGCACCAGGCGGGGTGGGCGTGGGTCGGGCTTTGCCAAGTGCGCGCGGACCGAAAGTGACCTTAGGGCAACAGCGGCAAAGCGTCTACCAACCGCCGGTTGGCGCGGCGAAGGACGGAATTCGGCCGCCGACAGACCAGGCGTCCCGGGCAGCTAATCGCTCCCAACCAGACGGAAGCGAAAGTTGTTGCGGATGTGGTCGTTGAAGTAGCGACCCTTCGCGAAGGCGGCTCGGAATTCGGCGTAAGTGTCGGGTGGCACGTCCTCGAATTCGTACCGTTTGCCGCTGGCGACGAACCACACCGAGAGGATTTTGCTGTCCGGGTCGTATTCCGTTTTGCGTATGGAGGTGGACGGCATGACGGCGGCTCGATCAAAAGCAGTCAACGATCGGAGAGGCCGGCGCGTTCCTGGGTCAGTGCGGTGCGCCGCGGGCCAAGAGGCCCGACCGCCGTCGGCTCTGGACTTGGCCCTCAATTAGAAGCACTCTGCCCCTCAAGAGGAGACAGGGGTTGGGCAAGTCTCGCTATAATGGTCGAACCGACCAGTGGCGTAAGCCGGGGCGCGTGCGCCAACTGGCTGGCGTTCCGAAGCGGCTCGTGTTCGTGGCCTTGGCCGCGATGGCAGCCTACCGGACGCAGTTCGTCGTGCAACATAGCGATCCTGTGCCCGAGCTCAACGTATCAAACTGGATCGGATCAAAGCCGGCGCCGATCGCCGGTGTCGCGTCTGTCATCGATGGCGATACGATCGAGATCCACGGCCAGCGCATCCGCTTTAACGGCATCGATGCGCCCGAGAGCCGGCAGTACTGCAACGACGCGAAGGGTTCTGAGTATCCGTGCGGACGCCGGGCCGCTAACGCGCTGGACACGTTCCTGGCCGCGTCGAAGCCGGTGCGATGCAGTTTCGTCACTTGGGATCGCTACGGCCGCTTTGTCGGCGACTGCCGGCGGGTGGACGGCTCCGGTGTCGCCTCATGGATGGTGGAACACGGCCAGGCGCTGGATTGGCCGCGCTATAGCCACGGCGCGTACGCGGAGCAGCAAGCAAAGACAGAGGCGGCGAAGGTCGGTCTGTGGGTCGGAATGTTTCAGGCGCCCTGGGAATGGCGCGCGGCGCACGCGGATGGCGCGGCGCCGTCGGGCCAGCCGCTCGGCATCATCGGCAGCCGGCAAGTGGCGCGGAGCTATTCGTGCGAGCCGCGGAGGACGTGCTCGCAGATCAGCACGTGCGATGAAGCCCAATGGTATGTTGGCAACTGTTCGTGGGGCCGCAAGCTGGACCGAGATGCCGATGGAGTAGCGTGCGAAACGCTGTGTTAGTGAAAGACAATCCGCCGAAGGGGTTTGGCGGAACTGAGTGATTGGGTGGGAGGGTGAAATGGGGCTCGGTCGACGAGCCGCAGTTTCGGCTGCGGTAGTCTTGGCGCTTGCAAGCGCCTCGTGCACGACATCGCAACAGCCGCTCAAGAAGAATCCGAGCGCAGTCAGCACTTCAGCGCTCTGCAGGACGCTGGCGTCTACCAAGGACGCGACGTTCCAGCAGGATCTTTACGCTGAACTAACGCGCCGATCGGTGACGCTAGATCAGTGCGCCAACATGATCAGGAAGCAGAACCAGGCGATCGCAGCCGGCGTCGCAATCGCTGCGGTGGGCGCGGCCGTTGTGGTATGCTCGAATAACAACTGCGGCGGTGGGGGCTATGTCAGGCCGAACTATTACCAGGGTGCTGACTGGGACGAATTCTACAGCCAGTACAGCCAACTTGTTTGGGCTTGTCGAGACATCGCGACCGGTCAATTTGTCGACTACAGCAACTGCATGGGCAAAGCGCAGACAGATTGGCGCTGGCCTGCAAAATACGTCTTCTGAAACGAACGCCAGCAAGACGCTTGGCAAGCTGGGGTGAGAATTGAATTACTATATCTACGAGAATTGGGCCCACGATCGGGGGCGAATCCATAGAGCCGACTGTGGCTTCTGCAACGGAGGTCAAGGCACGCAGGCCGGAGCGGGCGACAGGAACGGCCGCTGGCTCGGCCCATTTGACCGAGAATCCGCATTCGCAAAAGCTACCCAGCTCAATGGCGCTGACATGCGCGGCTGCTCAATATGTAATCCCTAAACGACTGTCGGGCGAGGAGGGAGATTTCAGTGCCGCGCGCCGCCGGCCAGGAGGTATCTGTAGCCATTCGTCGTCATCCACCGTGCGCGGGCAAGATGTGTCTCCCATGCCCGGAATGCACGATCCTTCTCCGGATCGATGTGCAGCACGATCCTGGCGACCTCGCGCCAGTCCGCATCTTCATATAGGTAAGCATGCATTCTTCGTCGTAGCCGGTCAGGACCGATGAATTGGGCGCCTCGTCGGCGACGTCGGGGTCAAACAAGGGTTTGCGCATGGCCAAGTTCTAGTGACCGTTAGCCGTGTTGCAAATCGCGGATGCTAAATTCTGAGCCGCTTGGAAAAGCGTTAGCCCCTCCTTGACTCTGCCGAGCGTTTAATTTCAACAGTCCAGCGGGGGTGACGAAAAGTGAAGAAACCTGACGAGGTCTGGAAGAATTGGCATGCATTGAGAGCAGCCAATGAACGTCGCCGCAAAGCAGCAACGTCAGGGGGAAGCCGTATTCCGACAGTCTTACCTGCGGAGACTGCCAATCCGAGATTGCCAAGACCGGCAACCGACATCGTTGCACCTATAATGGAAGTAAGAAGGGGCAGTCGGCGCAAACCCTACCTGTATATTCAACCTCCTGCTGATTTCTCGCTTCGATCGAACTATGAACAGGTCGCGTCGTTCTTCGCGTATCTTCGTTTCCAAATTTATCGTGACAAAATACCATCTGAGCTCCCTAGGGGTGTTGCTTTCGAGGCTTTTCAACGTGCCTCGCCAGGGGCGGCCCTCGTATTGGCGGCAGAGTTATTCCGTTGGCAGCAATTTATCGGGAGAAAGCTCGCCATCCTGAGACACAGCCTCTGGAATCCAGAAATTGATTATCTTTTCCAGAACCTGGGTCTGTTCGATTTTCTTGAGACCCCCAACAAACCAAAGATCCGGCGCCGGCCCGCAGCGCCCCTGGTTGAAATCCTCAAATATCGCAGTGACACTGATGTGGTGGGCGCCAAATGCGACGATTTGTTGGAACATTTGGCGGAAATTTCCGGACCAATACATGCGGCCAATTTCATCTATGACGGGCTCATTGAGGCTCTTAAGAACTCTAAGCAACACGCCTATTTGGAACCCGATGAGTGGTTCGGCGTTCCTGCGGGTACGTGGTTTATGTCCGGTTCGTATAACCGAACTTCGCAGTCCCTCACAGCAGCAGTTTATGACATGGGAGTTGGAATTCCCCGCACCTTGCCCCGGGCTACGATTTGGGAAGGGGTGCGCGGTGTTTTGACTGCATTGGGTGGAACGACCGATGATGCGCAGATGATCAAAGCCGCTATGGAATACGGGCGCACCCGTACCATGGTCCAGGGGCGTGGCAACGGCCTTCCCACGATGATGAGGATCCTCGACCACCACCGTGGATACCTGCGAATTATCAGCGGGACGGGTGAGGCTGTTTATGATAGCGTAGATAGTGTGATAACCACGACCAACCACAGGGTGGCCTTGGGCGGCACACTGATTGAGTGGAGCATTTCAAAATGACGATGGCTCTGAAGAATCGGGTGGCGACGATCAACATACTCAAGCAGTTTTCGAAGACCCCCGGCGGCCGATACTACACTGATGGCCCCGCATCGGGGCAGAAATTTCGTGAGGAATTTCTGCTTCCCGCATTGGCCGCGAACGACCGCGTCGTCGTTGAGATGGATGGGACTAGAGGTTACCCGTCTTCGTTTTTGGAAGAGGCCTTCGGCGGTTTGACCCGCGAACTGAAATGGTCGCCTGAAGAGTTCCGCCAGCGCATTGAACTTCATGCATCGCCGGACTTCGCTGTGTATATTTCAGATATTGAATTTCATGTCAGAAAAGCGAGCGATGGCGGACGGCGCTGAAACCTTCTTCATCTCCGTGCTCGGCGGCGTAGCTTCTGGTTTGGTCGGTTTAACTGGATTGGCCATTCAGCAGCGTTTCACATCGAACACGCAGATGATTGACGCCACCCTTGCGGAACTTGAGCAAATGACCGCGGAATGCGCAGCCAAAGCTTCGGCCGTTTGGATGCTGCCGGGCGACCCCTTGTCGCCAGACGTGGAAAATACAATCGTCAGCCTACACGACATCAATGTTTTCGCGAATTTCGTCACTACGCGCGTCAAGAACTCGCACACTAGAGTCAATTCCGCCTTCCTGAATTTTAGGCAAGCCACTAGCGGCGATGATTTTGATGTGAAGGGACGCCAGCCCGACCCTACCAGGGTGCTTGAGATTCGTTCCACGGCCTCAAAGCTCAAGATTGCGTTTCGAGAGGTGAACTACGAGCGAAAGGCGTTCCACTTTCCGTACCTGGATATCTGAGGCCCGGTTCGTCCGTCCGATCGGGCTATCAGATATCAGGCGCTAGCCGCCTGATCGTGTCGGCCACGTAGGAAGGCGCCAAGTGTGCATAGTGCTTCTCGGCCATTCGAGTATCGCTATGGCCGAGCGCTTCGGCGATGACGATCAGGGGCGCCCCGTTGCGGACCATCGTGCTGGCATAGGTGTGCCGGATCTCGTGCAGCGTCACGTCTGACAGTTTGGCCCGAGCGAGCAGCGCCTTCCACGGCCTATTGTATGTGGACGGCGCCCAAGCCGCGCCGCTTTCCTGCCGCAGCAGCGCGTCGGTGCCGGGACGGTCGCGAGAAAGCCTTTCGAATAGCTCGGCGCCGCCGGCAGGCAATGGGATGTGCCGCGGCTTGCCGCTCTTGCTCTCGGCAATGAAGACAGACTTGTTGGCTGCGTCGTAGTCCGACACACGCAGCCGGGCGAGCTCGCCGAAACGGGCGCCAGTCACCAGGGCGGCCGACACGAGATCGCGAATTGCGCCGTTACTGGCGGCGATCAACGCCTTCTGCTCAGCCGGCGAAAGGAAGCGGACCCGCGCGGCAGTCGTGCCGCGGTACGGCTTCACAAGGCGCCACGCAGCGTCATCAGTAACTAGCCGATTGTTGAACGCCCAATTGAGCGCGGCTTTCAACGTCGTCAGCGTTCGGTTGGCTGAGTCCCGGCGGCGGCGGATAGTTTCCGGGTCCGACAGATCGACGGTAACGACATTTGCCTTTTTGGCGAATTTGCCGGTGCGCAACCGCTTCTGCGCCGAAACCATGCCGTCGCGCCAGGCACGAATCTTTTCTATCGAGAGATCCGCGACCTTCGACGATCCGAGCTTTGGTCGAATGTGGAACGCTGCCCTTGTCTTCGGATCGACTTCATGCCCTCGGCGGCGCGTGCTTCGAAATACCGATCGAGCACGTCATTTAGAATCAGCGCCACAGGGGCATCGTTGCCAGCCTTTAGCGATTTGAGCCACCCGCGAGCCGCGTCCTTTGCCTGCTCATGCGAAAGGATGGTTGAACCACGGCGGGGATGAGATCGTCGGCGCGGCCCAGCTTGATCTTGACGCGAGTGCCGTCGCTCGAGCAGCGATGCTGCCAGCCAAGAACCGCCACGGCCATAGCTCCCGCGGCCGCGCCCGTAGCCCAACCGCAAACCGGGATTGATGATCTCCCATTCGGGAGCATCCGAGTAAGAAAGAGCCGCCCGACTAGTTCGGCTGGATAATACGCTGCGGCGCTGCGCCATATTCGCTCCGAAGATTTTCGTTGCCAATTTCGTTGCAACAAACCCGCCCAATCGCAGATGGTCGCGTCTACACAATAGCGCACATTGACCTTTTAAATCAAACGTGTATGGCTGATCAAAGTTGTTCATGAATGTTCAAGATGCCGCCCTCTCACGGCGGGAACAGCGGTTCGATTCCCCTTGGCTTACGAAAATCAATGACTTACTTTTGGATGCGTCATTCGGTCGAATATCCGCCGAATAAACGTCCGCGTAGACCAGCGATTGAGGCGGCGTGTCCGCGCCAGTGTGAGTTCCCATCCGCGTTCCGCGTGGCCCCGATCGCAGCTCCCGCTACGGCGCACGCTTTCTTGCCAGCGTCGAGCTCGATAGCCCGGCAATGGCCAGTTTTGTTGTCGGGCAGCTGTGGGTGGTCGCTCACTACGAGGACATGCTGGAGCGCGGCAGTGAGCTCGCCAAGCGGTGAACGGCGCAGCCGACACGATCCTTAACCGCATCATGGATTCCTCTTTGCGTACCTGGCTACTGATAGTGAGGCTAGAGATCGAGCCGTAGTGCTGTGCGCGCACCAGCATGTCGAACATCGACTTGTCGTTGCTGAACTCTGTAGGTGCCTCAAGCATTAGTTCGCTGAAGATGCGGTTCTCCGCATCAGAGCGCACTCCCCGCATAATAGAGGGCTTCAGTTGCCACTTGGCATCAGACTCGCCACGGTAGCAGCGAGCGCCACCTGTCATCTCAGGGAGCTCGAACACCCGTTGCAGGTATGCCGTCACGCTTTCGACTAGCAGCGGCTTCTTCGTGCCCCGGTTCGCTTCATAGTGGAGGTCGCAATCTTGGCCGCCCCAGCCGACTTGGGACGAGGAACCATCCTACGTATATGTGAGGTCATCCGCCGTCCGCTCCATGCCCCTCATGTGCATAAGATAAACAAAGGCAGAAAATCTACAAGTTCATCCTCGTCTAAATTGAGCTTACTTCTTCCAAGAGCTTAATCAGTCGACCATTGAGTCTTTTCGTTTTGTTCACGAGGTCGATCGAAGATTTCCGTAAACCGCCTTTATAAATGATAGGATTGCAAATAGCATCATCATTACCATTGCAAGTGTGAATGCCATGGTCACATAGTCCCAGGTGGGTTGCAGCTTCCCTATGGTTTCGCGGGTCAGAGGGAAATTTAGCCAAATCCTTATGGCATTGCAGAAGCAAAAGAGGACCACAACGGCAGCGGCGAAGCCTATAGCGATCGCTTTAAGGCGTGCCGCAGTTGTGGAAACAGTAATCAATACGAAGAAAATGGCGAACAGAGTGGAAATGGCCAACGCTGTGGAAATGACCTGATCGTTGGCATCTGAACGCATTATGTACGTGTTTTTGAAGAGCGTAGCCCAGCTAGAAACCCAGCCCTGAAGAAGCTCTGGCGTGACCTTTCGAATAAAGTCAAAAATCTCTTCTAAACTCATCCGCCTGAGCTCTGGAAGAGCGGCATTGGTATGGCTCCCAACACTCGGCCATGCTTGTCGCGAAACTCGTAGAACGCCGGCGCAGGCCCCCAGGCGTTAGAAAAGGGGGTGAGCACGTCAAAGCTGATCGATCCGTCGCGCGAAAGCCCTGTCGCCTCTTTGTTTTCTTTGAAGAAGGCCGCAGCGAAGAAGTCGGATTTTATCGGGAAAACAGGCGTGACCGTAACGTCCTCAACCTTGCCAAGCTTTCTTCCCTCATACTGTTTCGCGGAGTAAGCGAAGAAGCTTTGGAAGCCACCCCCCGTCACGCCTCCTGGGATCGGTGCGATGCCAATTTTTCCGGTAACTTCGAGCATTGTGTCGTGCGGATCATCTGGTTCGCTTGGGAAGAATACTCTCACATCATCCTGCCACCCATCGGGAGGTAAGTCCGTACCCTGAGGTTCGTTCCCAACTTGGGTGGCGGGAGCGCAATTTCCTTCTTTGCCATTTCGTTCTTCGTCGTCGGCCGTCCCCATGAACTCGGCAGGCGTCCTTTCTCCGAGGTTCCCATGTTGGATGCAGCCACGCACTGGCCTGGGGCTGATGTCGTCACGCAATCGAGGCGTGGGTAGTTCGACTGTCGCGGGAACATAGGTCTGAAATGGCCCAGCGATAAACCAGGTGACTAGGAGATCGCTGTTGGGATCGAGGTTTTTAACACAAGAAATGTAACGTCGCAGCTTGCCTTTCTTCTCGACCCAGGAGCTGGTTACGAAGTTGAAGTTGCCGACGTGATGTTCCTGACGGGTATCGCCCTCACCGCAGGTTTTCGCTTCGGCCGATACAACCCCGACTACCAACGACGCGGCGAGCATTGGAAGCATTCTGGATCGCGATTTCATAGTGACCACCCGACTTGGCGGCACAATGCTGCCCAAAAATCGAGAAACTGCAATCATGCCAGCTTAAAAATGCAACAAATATCCTCACGAATTGTCAGTGCGATCACTGTCACTCTCCCGTTTTCCGCTTTAGCTCACTTTGAGGCTCTCTTTTTGCGGCAACGAGAAAGACGCTCGCAAGCAGGTCAAATCGCTTGCGCCTGCCGTAAGAGCTCCACCGGCGGCGCGCCATGACGACGGCCCGCCGAAGCGAGCACCGCGAGCAATCGGACAGCAGGCACAGCATTCAATCCCCGAAGGCGTCAGTCGACATTCGACAAGAGACATATGGCGCGGCGCGAGCGCTGGGGCTTACGACTGACGGAAGCGGCTCTCAATCCGAGGCGATGCCGTTCTTGATCCGTGTGAGGTGGCTTTCGCCTTCCTCCGGGCCGAAGCAGCTTTCGAAATCATTGCATTCCCGGCAACTGGGCGCGCTGCACAGCGAAAAACCTTCGGCCTCGCAGAGCTTGCGGTAAAAGTATCTCTTCCATTTCATGTTTTGGGTGTTGCCGGCCGCCAGCGTCGGAAAATGCGAGGCGAGCAGGCGGCCGAGGTCGGTTCGATTAAAAAGGCCAAGGTCCTGCCAGAGATGGTCATTGCGCATGGCACGCCGGGCGATGATCTTGGCGAAGCGGGCGCTCGCCGGGTCGCCGGGCCGGGCATGCGCCAGCAGCAGTCCGCGCAGAAGTTCTTCCTCCAGATCCGGCTCGGGCTCGCTCACCTCTTCCAAGGCAAACGCGTTGATAGGAATAGCAGGGAAACAGCGGGCCAGGACATCGCGCAGCTCGGCGCGCGAAAGGCCGGTTGCCTCCGTCGCCGTCGCCTCGCCGGCCTCGATCTCCTCGAGCGCACGTGAAAGCACACAGGCAAGCACATGCTGGTCGAACCTCCTCTCCAGCTCGATCTGCGGCCATTGGCCGGTGCTGAGCCGGGCATAATGTTGGGCAAATATGGTGCGTTCTCCTGGTTTGTCCTATCAAATCATGCAGAGACCCGGCCTGCCGCAACATGGGTCGGGCAGTTCTTCGGGTATACGCAGTCGCGGATCGCCTCGCGGTCGAGTAGTTCGGCAATTTTCGTCTGGTCCATCGGCTCTGTCGCAAATTCTGTGATTGGAAGAGGCGTTTCGCGAGCCCCCGCCCTGCCGTTTGCGCCTCATGGGGAACACTGGCGCCGGAAATGCCCCCGCAGAGTTGGAGGTGGACCGTGCAGGACAAACGTCGCGTGCTGAGTGCGGCCACATGGTCGGCCCCATTCAAGCCCGCCAGACTCTCGGTTGAATGAGTCCTCAAAGCGGGCAGCGGGTGAGTTCCAGCGCACGTTCAGGACAGGATCGCGCGCCCCGCGATGCAGGCAGTTCCTCCCCTACCGCAACTTCAATGTCACCAGGCAGGATGTAGCCCTCGTCATCAAGCTTGAAGATGTCCGGCGCTTGCGCCGCACATCGCGCGTGACCCTGGCATTTGGCCTTTTGGACGATGATGCGCATGGCGCTGCCTCCATTGTCTGTGCCCCGGCTCGGGGCGGGCCTAAGACCAGTCCAGGATCAAATTTTCGATCCCGAACACATGGCCGCCAGAGGTTACGGGTGCCGTACCCTGCTTGATCCTGAAAGCCGGGATGCGCGCCAGCCACTCCTCCAGGCCAATGACAATCTCCCGCCGGGCAAGGTGTGAGCCAAGGCAACGGTGGGGACCATAGCCAAACGCTGCGTGGCGATTGTCCTCCCGCTCCAAATCGATCGTGTTGGGGCATTCGAATTCCGCCGGGTCACGATTGGCAATCATCGTGGCGCAGGAAACATAGTCCCCCTTCCGGATCGGCGCGCCTTCGAAGTCGATATCTTTCGTAGCCACGCGGATCAACTGAATGGGCGGATAGGCCCGCAGCAATTCTTCGGTTGCGAGCGGGATGCGGTCCGGTTCGCTCCGCAGCAATTGCTGATCTTTGAGGTTGCGCGCGAGGTACGCCAAGTCAAAGCCTATAGCTGCTGCGACCGTGTCGAGCCCAGCGACGAAGACAAGCACGCCGATGCCGCGGACTTGGGTGTCCGTCAGCGGGCGGCCCTCGACCTGTGCCTGCACGATAAAGGTCATGAAATCGTCAACCGCCTCCTGGCGGCGCATGGCTGCAAGTTCGTCGATGAATGCCACGATCGTCCGGGCAGCCACAGGTCGTTCCTTATCGTCGCCGTGGAGCAGATCTTTCCCCCAGCCGACGAATGTATCGAGTCGGTCATCGGGCAACCCCAGAAAGCGAAGAAAGGTGCTCACCGCGAAAGGAAAGGCAAAATCCTTCATCACCTCGCAGCTTGTGCCCGACGCGGCGATCCTTTCGATCAGCTCGACCGCCCGTTCGCGGACAGCCGGTTCCAAAGCCAACACCCGCTTTGGCGAAAGCAGCGGATTGAGCAGTGAGCGAAAGACGCCATGGGCCGGTGGATCGAGCTCAAGCGGGATCGTCGGCCAGTTTTCACCCAGTATGGAGGAGAAGATGCTGCGATGGCTGGAAAAAGTCTCTGCGTCCTGCAGCACCTTCCGCTGGTCCGCGGCACGGGTGATGACCCAGGTACCCCGGCCATCTTGCGTGTTGTAGCGGGAGTAAAAGATCGGAGGCCCGTCATGTACGCAAGCGACAGCTGCGTGTGGATCCCCGTTGGGTGTTGGTGGCATGCCTGGCGATGTAAACAGACTGAAGTCCCTCACCATTTCGGGCGGGACATGATCTGGAACGGGGTTGGTCGCCATTTTGTGTTCTCTACATTGGCGTTCATGGCTCGATTGAGATTGCACCGCTGTTCATAAAGTCGATTTCCAGCATGGGCACGTCTCTTGTCGGGCGCCTTCTAGATTCTGTCGCCTGATACAGCCCACCTGCACCAGCGCGGATGAGATCGGTTGCGAAGTCGATCAGAAGGGGCATCTCCGCCGCGCTGCGGTCATGAAGCAAAGCCGCCGCTTATCCCCGTTAGGGTTGAGAGGCTGGTCAATCACCTCTGAGCACCGTGACGCACTGCTGATGCCCTGCTGATCAAATTGTCGAAGCAAGTCGCGTGCCGGATAGGCGTACCCATGGCGCTGCACCAATCGATGCCAGCCTGCACTGGGCCCGCCGCTGATGATCACCTGTCCATCATTCTTAGGACAACGTCCGACAACCGACATCCGTGGTCGGTTTTGT
This sequence comes from Mesorhizobium sp. M0663, assembly GCF_040320585.1. Classification (NCBI taxonomy): domain Bacteria; kingdom Pseudomonadati; phylum Pseudomonadota; class Alphaproteobacteria; order Hyphomicrobiales; family Phyllobacteriaceae; genus Mesorhizobium; species Mesorhizobium sp. M0663. The sequence goes on along the minus strand of NZ_JAMYPX010000011.1, from coordinate 95,556 downwards.
CGAGTCCGCGACATCGGGCTGTTCGGCTTGGCTGCTGCTGCACAGCCTTCCGGTCGACGAGCGAGGAGATCGCTCGCACGGCCCGGATTGAGCAACGACGCGATCCAGCGCAAGGATCGGGTGCGGTCCGACAAGAACCGACGGCGCTTGCGCGCGATGATCGGAAATATCAACAAGGTCGAGCCGCGCTTCGGTTCGGCGCTGATGGCGTATGCGTTTTATCGCTCGCAGGCGCTGCAAGGATTTTCGGTCAGACGGCGATGCACTCGTGTGCAGCGGTCCGGCCGACGACGAGCTTGACTGTATCGATGCGGTCAATTCCGGCGTGCACACCTGACCGGCCGTATGCGCTACGACGGCAAGCTCTATCGCACATGGACCTATATTTCCTCGCGAGCCGCTGTCGGAACGTGGAGCCGAGTCCTATGGCGGCCGGTTCAATCCGAGGGCCTGTCGGCTCTACACATCCCTGTCGGTCGGACCGGGAACGCGTGGCAGACTCTCGGCCAGAAACCGCCAGTCGCTGCGCTCGCGTTCGCCTTCCTTGCGCGTGCCGAAGAACTGGATGATCATCTTGCCGTCGGCGCCATAGGCTTCAATGGACGTGACGTGACCGTCCCTCGTCGGCTTGCGCACGGCCCAGACCTCGCGGATGTGATGGGTCCTAAGATGCAGATGGAAGGTCTCGTCGAGCACATTGATCCGCGGCCCGATCTGCTTGACCGACTTGATCGGGCCGGAATGGATCTGGATGCAACCATGATTGCCGACAAAGCACATGATCGGCATCTCGTCTTCGGCCGCCTGTTGGAACAGGGCGCCAACGGCATCATTGTCGAGCAGCCAGGCGTAATCCTCGTCGGCCATACGCATCGCCTGGCAGCGGCTGAGCTTCAGGGTCTTCAACATATGGTAGAACTGATGCACGTCGCTCAGCCGGCTCCAGTGCTCGCGTAGGTCGTCGACCGTGGCGGCTTGGTCTGGACTCACTGCATTATCGAGCGCCCCGCTCGCCTCGACCGATATGATCGGCTCCTGGTCGGAGGATACAAGCTCTGCCGCCAGATTCTGATAGGCGTGCAGGTTCGAGGCGGGCCTGAGATGTACTTTGTGCATCGCCTCGCCGGTGGCATCAAAGAATTGCAGGCTGCGGCGGATCTCGGCTCCCTCGCGCTTCTCGACGGCGAAGCCATACGCCCACGCTTTCGGGAAGATGCGCAGGTCGATTTCGTCGCCGAGCACCATGGCATGCTGGTTGCCGGTGACCACTTTGTCGTAGACGCCGATCTTTTCGTGCACGGCACTTTCATTGCGGGTGAGCGCCATCACCTCGCCGACCGCTTCGAGGCCGGTCAGCAGATCATCGACGCGCGGCTCGATGCGCACCGCGCCGTGACCACAATGCGCCGCGACCAATTCGGCTTCCGAAATGCCCAATCGAGCGGCGAGATCATGCTCCCGGATTTTCGGATTGTCTTCGCACGCCCGCCGGATTTCGTCCGGCGACGGTTTCTCGCGCTGGTCCATGTCTTACCCCTGCTTCCACCTACGTGTAAGGATCAGCTGCCCTGCCGGGGAATCTTCAGCCGATAGGGCGTGCCGTAATGCTCGACCCTGATCTGCTGCTGGCCCGTGAACAAAGTGTCGCTGGACAGCGTGCGCACGTCGTCGCACCCGCGCGAAAACCGGGGGTGCTGTCGGAGCGGCGAGACCCGAGGGGCACGAGCAGGCACATGCGATGGAATCCCATCGAGCCGGCCGGCGGCCACTGGGCGGTGGTGAGCGATTGTCGGTGTTGTCGCAATCGGCCAATCGGTCATTCGGATGCCACAGGCCGCGCTGCTTTGCCAAACAAAGCGTATCTGACCCAGTCCTGACATGTTGCTCCCTTGCTTCGCCCCATCGATCGCGAGGGCACCCACGACACGATTGTGGATCGGCAGTCTCTTGCCACCTCGCCAGTGGAGCTTCAAAAACCGTGCCAATGCGCCGAAGCAAGCTCAGAAGGAGTCTTCTGTAATGGTCATTGGTTTAATGTGAGTTCAGCCAACAACTCAGGCCCAACATCCCGCGTGGCGGACCCGACAAACCCGACAGTACGTGTCGGTTGGCCGACACCTTCGCAGCAATGGACTCACAAGAATCACCGCAGGGTCAGAGATGCCGCGCTGTGTTGAAACGGTTTTCGCTTTGGCACGGTGCATGCAGCGTGATGCGCAAGCAGGTCCCGGACTGAGGAGAATGGAGCCATGATTACGCTCACCGACAACGCTGTTGCCGCCATCAAGACTGCTCTTTCCCGCGCCAGCGAGCCGGCGGAAGGCTTTCGCATCATGGTCCAGGCCGGCGGCTGCGCCGGCTTCAAATACTTAATGGGCCTGGAGAGCGTGTCGCGCGAGGGCGACGCGATCACCGAGACAGATGGGATCAAGCTGTTCGTGGACGCGGGCTCCCAACCGCATGTCGCCGGCATGACCGTCGACTTCCTCACCGGGCTCGAATCTTCCGGCTTTGTCTTCGATAACCCCAACGCGCGCGAGAAGTGCGGCTGCGGCAAGTCCTTCAGTTGATCGCCCGAAGCGCCTGTGCGGGTCCATGAAGCGATTGCCGCCGACGGACTCATTTGCGGCAGAGGAGGCTTATATGGCCGGCACAACAGATGTCCCTGTCCTCAAGAACAAGGCAAGGTCGAAGCCGATCTTGGGACCGGCAATCGCTTCAGGTAGGATGCAAAGAACGTCGCCTCCCGAAACAGTTCGGTTCCTGGTGGCACCCAAGCTGCTGGCGGCCAAATCGCGCCGCTGCGCCAAATTCGGCTTATCGATAACGTTGTCGTGTTCGGGCGTCCTTACCTGCGGGCTGACGGCGGCGACTGCGGACTTGTCCATGTCGACGCCGATCCGGTCTACGTCAACCTCTCGGGCGTCTGCGCCGGCTGCCAGTTCGGGCCCATCATCATCAACGGCATGCGCCAGAGGCTCAATGAGGCGGTCGCACGCTCGCGTCATTCCGGTCAACTGAGGATCGCACATGAAACCTGTCTACCTCGACAACAACGCAACCACACGGGTCGATCCTGAGGTGGTGCAAGCGATGTTGCCGTTCTTTAGGGATCAATTCGGCAACCCTTCGTCGGCGCACGCTCTTGGCGCCTCAGTCAGTGCGGCGGTGAGAAAGGCGCGGAGGCAGTTGCAAGCTCTGATCGGCGCGGAGTTCGACGATGAGATCACCTTCACCTCGGGTGGGACAGAAAGCGACAATGCAGCGCTTCTTTCGGCGCTCGAGGCGGCGCCCAACCGAACCGAGATCGTGACGTCCGCGGTCGAGCATCCCGCCGTGCTTACGCTCTGCGCGCATCTTGAGAAGACCCGCCGCGTCAAGGTGCACAGGATTCCGGTGGATTGCCGTGGCCGGCTCGACCTCGACGCCTATATGGCCGCCCTCACCCCACAGGTGGCAATCGTCTCGATAATGTGGGCGAACAATGAGACTGGTGTGATCTTCCCCGTGGCCAGGCTTGCCGAGTTGGCCAAGGAAGTGGACGCCCTTTTTCATACCGATGCTGTGCAGGCGGTCGGCAAGCTTCCGATGGACCTGAAGTCGACCGCAATCGACATGCTGTCGCTCTCCGGCCACAAGCTGCATGGGCCGAAAGGGATCGGCGCGCTTTTCGTAAAACGTGGCGTCAATTTCCACTCGCTGATCAAGGGGGGCCACCAAGAACAAAACCGTCGTGCTGGCACCGAGAATACGCCCGGCATAGTCGGGCTCGGCATGGCGGCCGAACTCGCCTTGAAATTCATGGACGACGAGACCACACGGGTAAAGTCGCTCCGCGACCGTTTAGAGGACGGGATTCTCCAGCGCATCCCAAGCACCTGTGTCACTGGTGATCCCCTGGAACGGTTGCCCAACACCGCAAACATCTCCTTCGAACATGTCGAAAGTGATGGAATTCCACTTCTCCTCAGCCGCGTGGGCATCGCGTGTTCCTCCGGCTCCGCCTGCACCTCCGGCTCGCTGGAACCGAGCCATGTCCTGAGCGCGATGAAAACGCCACACGCGGCAGTCCGCTTCTCCTTGGCGCGGGACAACGGCGAAGCGGACGTCGACCGGGTGCTCGAGGTCATGCCGGCAATCGTGGAGAAGCTGCGTGGCTTTCCCAGTCCTGGGCCCGGTAGGCGAGGCGCCGAAGACGTTCAATCCGGTCTATGCCTGAGCGGCAGCAGAACAGGCTGCCGTTCATGACCCGTCATGTCTTTCTCAACGATACGACCTTGCGCGATGGCGAGCAGGCACCCGGCGTCGCCTTTACGACGACGGAAAAGCTGGAGATCGCCGAGTCTCTTGCGGCGGCCGGCGTCACAGAGATCGAGATCGGCACGCCGGTCATGGGCGCCGACGAGATCGAAACAATTCGCGCCGTGGTCGCGCGGTGTCTCCCGGTTCGGCTCATGGCCTGGTGCCGGATGACGTCGCTGGATCTCGATGCAGCGATCGAGAGCGGCGTCCACGCCATCAATCTATCGCTGCCTGCGTCGGACATCCAACTTGCCGCCAAGCTCGGCCTCGATAAGGCGGGAGCGCTCCAGGTCATCGAACGTATGGTCAGGCGCGCAGCCGCCGCCGGCTTCTTCGTCGCGGTGGGCTGCGAGGACGCCTCGCGGGCCAATCGGGATCATCTCGCCCGCGTCATCGAGACGGCTGCACGCGCCGGCGCAAGCCGCGTCAGGCTAGCCGACACAGTCGGCGTTCTCGACCCGTTTTCGACCTTCGAACTTGTCGCCCAGCTCGTGGCGCAGTCTCCAATCGACCTTGAATTTCATGCCCACAACGATCTCGGACTTGCTGCCGCCAACACGCTGGCCGCGATCCGCGCAGGCACGCGCCATGCCTCCGTCACCGTCCTGGGGCTCGGCGAGCGTGCGGGCAATGCCGCGCTGGAAGAGGTGGCCGCCGCGATGGCGGTCCTCGACGGCGCGAATACCGGCATCGAGCTGACCGCATTGCCCGACCTCGCCGCCCAGGTGGCTTGGGCCTCCCGCCGGCAGACCGCGGCCATTAAGCCGGTCGTGGGCGCCGATGTTTTCACCCACGAATCCGGCATTCACGTCGCAGGGCTGCTGAAGGACTCGCGTACTTATCAGGGGCTCGATCCGGCTCTCGTGGGCCGCTGCCGGCGTATAGTCATCGGCAAGCATTCCGGCGCCACTGCGATTGCCTATGTGCTGAGCGAAAGCGGTCGCGATCTCGACCCGGATCTGGCAGCCGCGATGGTGGCCCGCGTCCGGCGCGAGGCGACCGAGACCAAATCGACCGTCACTGCAACTCAACTGGTCGAGCTCTACGATGGAATGTGCAGCGAGGCATCCCTCGCGGAGCTGTGCGGGTCCAGGTCAGCCGTGCGCGAGCGCACCGACACCACAGTTTTCCGACCAGGGAGAATGCAATGAATTGTTCCGCTGACAGCCGCCCTATCGATGTCACCGACATCCTCGCACGACTGAAGCGCCTGTCGGCTGCGGAGGAGTTCTTCGCAGTCCTTGGCGTCTCCTATGACCCGAAGGTGCTGAATGTCTCGCGGCTCCATATCATGAAGCGCGTGGGCCAATACCTTGCCGAAGAAGATTTCTCCGGTCTGCCCGACCAGGTGATTGCCGCGCGGGTGCGCGCGACGCTCGAACGCGCTTACGAGGACTTCGCGGTTTCCTCGCCGCTCACCCATCGGGTCTTCAAGGTGCTCAAAGACCACGATCCGAACAAACCTGCCACGCCGGGCCGCACCTTTGTCCCGTTCGACTCTGTACTGAAGCGGTTCGGACAGGAATGACCGCGACACGGGTTGCGACGCGACAATGTCGAGAAGCCGACAAATCCAGTCATCACCAGGCGCCCTCAGAAGCAACCAAGCGAAGTTCTAGGAATAGGAGGCAGCGCAAACCAGTTGGCACGAATGATGCAAACCAAGGAGAATAACCGCCAAGCCCGCATCCGGACAGGAGCCTGGAGAAACCGCCAATGCACATCGTAATCTGCATCAAGCAGGTGCCGGACTCGGCACAGATACGGGTCCATCCGGTGACGAACACGATCATGCGCCAGGGTGTTCCGACTATCATCAACCCTTACGACCTGTTCGCCCTCGAAGAAGCCCTCAAACTGCGCGACGCCTATGGTGGCGAAGTCACCGTGCTCACTATGGGTCCGCCCATGGCAGAGGACGCGCTGCGCAAGGCGCTCGGTTACGGCGCCGACCGAGCGGTGCTCTTGACCGACCGCTATTTTGCCGGCTCCGACACGCTGGCTACCTCGTTCGCCCTTTCCCAGGCAATCGCGAAGGTTGGCGAGACGTTCGGCACGCCAGACCTCGTCTTCACCGGCAAGCAGACGATCGATGGCGATACCGCCCAGGTCGGGCCCGGCATCGCCAAGCGCCTCGGACTCCTGCAGCTGACCTATGTCGCGAAGATCGCCTCCGTTGATATTGCTGCGCGCGAGATCAAGGTCGAGCGCCGCTCCGAAGGCGGCACACAGATGCTGAAGAGCAGGCTCCCTTGCCTCATCACCATGCTGGAAGGCACAAACGAGATCCGCCGGGGCTCGATCCAGGACGCCCTGTGCGCCGCGCGCAGCCAGGTCTTGAAATGGAGTGCCGCCGACGCCGGCATTGAGGATCTCACCAAATGCGGCCTGCGCGGTTCACCGACCGTCGTCAAGCGCGTTTTCGCCCCTCCTGCGCGGGCGGAAAAGGCGGCAAAAATCGACACCGCCGAGATGGCCTTGCGCGATGTCGCTGACGAACTCATCACGGCAATCTTCACCCGCCAGCCGGCATTGGAACATGAGCTCGCCTTCAACGGCGGCGCGTGAGAGGGCAAGGATCAGACGATGGCGAACGCGAACCGAGAAACCCCTCGCCCTGCCGCCGGCCGTGCCGGCATAAAGAAGGAGCTGCCCGCGCATTTCAAGGACTACCGGCACGTTTGGGTTTTCATCGAGCTCGAACGCGGCCAGGTCCATCCCGTATCATTCGAACTGCTCGGCGAAGGCCGCAAGTTAGCAGACAAGCTTCAGGTCCAGCTTGCGGGCGTCGCGCTTGGACCGCCGGGAGAGGCCATCGGGAACGCCGTTGCCGAAGCGTTCGCTTATGGCGCCGACCTTGTCTACATCGTCGAGGAGCCGCTGCTCGCCGACTATAGGAACGAGCCTTTCACCAAGGCGATGACGGATCTGGTCGATACCCACAAACCCGAGATCCTTCTTCTCGGTGCCACCACACTCGGCAGGGATCTTGCCGGCTCCGTGGCGACGACCTTGCAGACAGGGCTCACGGCCGACTGCACCGAACTTGATGTGGATACCGACGGTTCGCTCGCCGCCACCCGTCCGACTTTCGGCGGTTCCTTGTTGTGCACGATCTATACGCTCAATTTCCGGCCGCAGATGGCGACAGTGCGACCGAGGGTCATGCCCATGCCGCAGCGGGCGGATAATCCGGTCGGGCGTGTCATCCGGCACAAGCTGTCGGTAGCCGAGGACGAGATCGTTACCAAAGTGCTGGGCTTCCTGCCGGATAGTCAGTCGGCAAAGGCAAATCTTGCCTATGCCGATGTCGTGGTTGCGGGAGGCCTCGGTCTAGGCGCGGCGGAGAACCTGCAGCTTGTGAAGAATCTCGCGCGAGCAATCGGCGCCGAGCACGGCTGTTCGCGCCCGTTGGTCCAGAAGAGCTGGATGCCAGCTGATCGGCAGATCGGCCAAACTGGCAAGACCATCCGGCCGAAGCTTTACATAGCGGCCGGGATTTCCGGCGCCATCCAGCACCGGGTTGGCGTCGAGGGGGCGGATCTCATCGTGGCCATCAACACCGACCCGAACGCGCCGATTTTCGATTTCGCTCACCTCGGGATCGTCACCGACGCGATCCGCTTCCTGCCCGCACTGACGGAAGCCTTCACCCGGCGGCTGTCGCCCCACAGTCGCGATAAGCTTGCGAGCTAAGGGATGGATATGATTGAGGAACAATTCGACGCCATTGTTATTGGGGCCGGCATGTCCGGAAACGCAGCTGCTTACACCATGGCCAGCCACGGCCTGAAGGTGCTGCAGTTGGAGCGGGGTGAATATCCGGGGTCCAAGAATGTCCAGGGTGCCATCATGTACGCGAACATGCTGGAGAAGATCATCCCGGACTTCCGGGACGATGCGCCTCTCGAGCGGCATTTGGTTGAACAGCGGCTTTGGGTGATGGACGACACATCCCATACCGGGATTCACTATCGGTCGGACGACTTCAATGAGGCGAAGCCCAACCGCTACACGATCATTCGTGCCCAGTTCGACAAATGGTTTTCGCGTAAGGTGCGCGAGGCCGGCGCGACGGTTCTTTGCGAGACGACCGTGACGGAACTCATCCGTGACGCCAAGGACAGGGTGATCGGCGTCCGCACAGACCGGGCCGGCGGAGCCATTTACGCGGACGTGGTCGTCCTCGCAGAAGGTGTCTGCGGACTCCTTGGCACGCGGGCCGGCCTGCGCGAGATGCCGAAGCCGCAAACCGTGGCGCTCGCCGTCAAGGAAATGCATTTCCTGCCCGAAGAGGTCATTGAGCAGCGGTTCGGCCTCAAAGGCGATGAAGGCTGCGTGATCGAGGCGGTGGGCACGACCTCCCGCAGCATGGCCGGGCTCGGCTTCCTCTACACCAACAAGGAGTCGATCTCACTGGGCATTGGCTGCCTCGTCTCCGATTTCGCCGCGATGGCCGAGAGCCCTTACGTCCTCCTCGACGCCTTAAAAAGCCATCCTTCGATCCGGCCGCTGATCGCCGGCTCGGAAGTGAAAGAATATTCCGCGCATCTCATTCCCGAAGGCGGCTACAAGGCTATTCCGCAGCTCTTTGGCGACGGTTGGGTCGTGGTCGGCGATGCCGCGCAACTGAACAACGCCATTCACCGCGAGGGTTCGAACCTCGCCATGACCTCCGGCCGCATCGCGGCTGAGGCAATCATCGAGGTCAAGAGCCGCAACGGTCCTATGACCAAACGGAATCTCGCCCTTTACAAAGCCATGCTGGACAAGTCCTTCGTGGTCAAGGACCTAAGGAAATACAAAGACATGCCGGCCTTGCTCCACACCAATTCCTGCAATTACTTCACGACTTATCCGCGGTTGATGTCGCAAGCCGCGCAGAATTTCATGCGTGTCGACGGCACGCCGAAGATCGAGAAGGAAAAGGCGACCACGGCGGCCTTCATCAAGGCGCGCTCGCGCTGGGGGCTGGTCAGCGACGCGGTCCGCCTTGCATTGGCGTGGCGCTGAGGGGAGACGAAATGACGATCGCAGTGACGAAGTCACGTGTCGAGGACAAGCTTTACCAGAACCGCTACTTGGTGGATTCCGGCCGTCCGCATATCAAAGTGCTACCGCACGAGAGGCCAAGCGCGAACTTGCTCGCGCTGACCCACGTCTGCCCGGCGAAATGTTATGAGTTGAACGACAAAGGTCAAGTGGAGATCACCGCCGACGGCTGCATGGAGTGCGGCACCTGCCGGATTTTGTGCGAGACCAGTGGCGAGATCGAGTGGAACTATCCACGCGGCGGCTTCGGAGTCCTCTTCAAATTCGGATGACCGAGGCACGCACCGTATCAACAGGGTCAATCTTGGTACACCTGAGGTCGGGACCAAGGCCAAGTCTATCTTTGCTGGAATCGCCTCGCAACGAAGAGAAGCTCGTGAATACTGTGCTTTCAGAATTCAGACCCAGATACAAAAGGAGGAGCACTCTGGACGACAACCCCTGAGGTGTTTCCATGGCTCACGTACCGCAAGATCGGGTCGACGAGGTAGCACCTCGGGATACCCGCCCTGAACCGCCCATCAAAAGCATGCCCCAAGCAGATATCGCGCTCAGGGGACTCTACGAGATATCGAAGGTGCTGACCGCCCCCAGCGAGCTGGAGATTACGCTCGCCAACGTCGTGAACATCCTGCCTTCGTTTCTGCAGATGCGTCACGGAGCAATCATCGTCCTGGACGCTGAAGGAGAGCCGGAGATTGCCGCAACTGCCGGCAATACCCACGCACCTCAATCAGGCACTCGCCGCGTCATACCACAGGCCGTAACAGATCAAATCGTCGCTACGGGGACGCCGCTCTTAATACCGGACGTCCGCAAGTCCCAACTATTTCAGGCTGACCTTCAAACGTCTTCGAGCAGCGGCACCATCCCAATTGCCTTTATCGGCATCCCGCTAAAGGCTGATCATAAGATCCTTGGGACATTGTCGATCGACCGCGCCGGAGACGGCGCCACCGACTTTCGCGACGACGAGGACACATACTTCCTGACGATGGTCGCCAACCTTGTCGGCCGGACCATCCGTCTCCATCGCACCCTGAGTACAGATCGTCAAAGGTGTGTCCCTGAGCAATGGAGACCGGAGAAATCGCCCAACGAGGGGAGAACCTACGACCCTGCCCGGCATGCGGATGCCAAAATCGACGGGATCATCGGGGAAAGCCCCGCACTCAAGCAGGTGCTCGAAACCGTCTCGGTCGTAGCAGGGACCAATTCCACCGTGCTTCTGCGGGGTGAAAGCGGCACCGGCAAGGAATTCTTTGCGCAAGCCATCCATAAGCTCTCACGTCGGAGGAAGAAGTCTTTCGTCAAATTGAACTGCGCCGCACTGTCTGAAAGCGTTCTGGAGTCAGAACTGTTTGGGCATGAAAAGGGCGCTTTCACGGGTGCTATCTCCCAGCGCGCCGGTCGTTTTGAATTGGCAAATGAGGGAACGCTGCTACTTGATGAAATCGGCGAGATTTCGCCGGCCTTTCAAGCCAAGCTGTTGCGTGTCTTGCAGGAAGGCGAGTTGGAGCGAGTCGGCGGCACCAAAACGCTACAGGTCGACGTGCGCCTCATATGCGCCACCAACAAGGACCTCGAGACGGCCGTCATAAAAGGGGAGTTCAGGGCCGACCTTTATTACCGCATCAATGTGGTGCCAATTATCCTGCCTCCGCTCAGAGAGCGACCCGGCGATATTCCACGCCTTGCGAACGCCTTCCTCAATCGATTCAACAAGGAGAACGATCGCGCACTCGCCTTCGCGCCGTCGGCGCTTGACCTGATCTCGCAATGCTACTTCCCTGGTAACGTCCGCGAGCTGGAGAACTGCGTCCAAAGGACGGCCACACTTGCGCGTTCAAGGACGATCACGCCATCCGATTTCGCCTGTAAGAAGAGCCAGTGCCTTTCCTGGCTCCTCTGGAAGCGAGTCGACCGCTCGAATGGCGGCAATACCATCGACGATCTCGCACGGGTCAACGCAGTGCCGGTCGGATTGCGGCTGCCGGCCAGTCGCATCGGTGCCTCCGCAGGCAACGTATCTCCCCTTGCGGCCGGCGATCCAAACGATCCCGCTTGTCCCCCGCGTCTGACGGAACGCGACCGGCTGATCGACGCGATGGACAAGGCCGGTTGGGTTCAGGCCAGGGCGGCTCGTATCCTCGGCCTCACGCCGCGGCAAATCGGCTACGCGCTGCGCCGGCATGGTATCGAGGTGAAGAAATTCTAGACGTCGTGATGACGTCAAACGTAAGCCCGGAGTAGTCTCCCTCACACCCTTCGCGCCCAAGGCTGGTAGCCTTCGCGACCCGATTTGCTTGTCCACTGTCGGAAGCCCGACAAAGGTGTGTCGGAGTAATCCGACGGAATCCGACACGAAAGCCAATTCGTGAACCAAAACCGCTCTTTGAGCTGGCATAGCTCTTGCGGTTCGAACTGCGACATTCACCCAGCAACGGAGCCGTTCGATGTCCGCACCGGCAATTTCGCTTGAGAGCCTCAGCACGACATTCGGTGACCAGTTGCTTGCCACCGTGAAAGCCGGTGGCTGCGCGTCTTCGTCCTGCGGCTCGTCGATAAAGCCGGACGACACGGATCCGGCTATCTGGGAGAAGATCAAGGATCACCCCTGCTTTTCAGAAGAGGCGCATCACTATTTCGCGCGCATGCACGTCGCGGTCGCGCCCGGCTGCAATATCCAGTGCAACTACTGCAATCGCAAATATGACTGCGCCAACGAAAGCCGGCCTGGGGTGGTCTCCGAAAAGCTGACACCCGACCAGGCGCTACGCAAGGTGGTCGCGGTCGCCAACGAGGTGCCGCAACTCTCCGTGCTCGGCATCGCCGGACCGGGCGATGCCTGTTACGACTGGAAGAAGACGAAGGCAACGTTCGAACGAGTTGCCAGGGAAATCCCAGACATCAAGTTTTGCATCTCCACGAATGGGCTCGCGCTGCCGGACCATGTCGATGAGCTTGCCGACATGAATGTCGATCACGTGACGATCACCATCAACATGGTCGACCCTGAGGTCGGTGCAAAGATCTATCCTTGGATCTTTTACGACCATCGCCGCTACGTCGGCATCGAAGCCGCCCGGATCCTGCACGAGCGGCAGATGTTGGGTCTGGAAATGCTGACCGCGCGCGGCATCCTCACCAAAATCAATTCAGTGATGATCCCCGGCGTGAACGATGAGCATCTGATCAAGGTGAATAGATGGGTCAAAGAGCGAGGCGCGTTTCTGCACAACCTCATGCCGCTGATTTCGGACCCGGCGCACGGCACGCACTACGGACTGAGCGGGCAACGCGGCCCAAACGCAATGGAGATGAAGGCTCTTCAGGATCGTGTCGAAGGCGGCGCCCAGTTGATGCGCCACTGCCGGCAGTGCCGGGCAGATGCCGTCGGCCTGCTCGGTGAGGATCGTGGCCAGGAATTCACACTCGACCGGATTCCCGGCGAGGTCACCTTCGATGCCAGCAATCGCAAGGCCTATCGGGAGCTGCTCGCGGAGGAGCGCCGTGATCACGTGGCGGCTAGGAGAGAAGCGATCGGATTGGTCAAGGCAGCGAGCCCCGGCAAGTCCCTTCTCTTCGCGGTGGCGACCAAGGGCGGCGGCCGCGTCAATGAACATTTCGGCCATGCGAAGGAATTCCAGGTTTATCAAGCCTCGCCGAGAGGGATCAGTTTTGTCGGGCATCGCAAGGTCGAGCAGTATTGTCTCGGCGGCTGGGGCGGAGAAGCCGCCCTCGATGGCGTCATCGCTGCGCTTGAGGGCATAGATGTCGTGCTGTGCGCCAAGATCGGAAACTGCCCGCAGGATCAGCTCGCCGACGCTGGAATCCAAGCCACCGACGCATATGCCCACGACTATATCGAGACCGCAATCAGCGCGATTTACGCGGCCGCGTCTGGGACCCCCGCACTCGCGGCGACGGCCTGAGCGCGTCTCATCCATTCGGACCAGGAGTTAAAATGGCTTTCAAGATCATCGCATCCCAATGCACCCAATGCGGCGCCTGCGAATTCGAGTGTCCCTCCGGCGCGATCAAGTTCAAAGGCGAGAGCTATGTGATCGAGCCGCAAAAGTGCACCGAGTGCGAGGGGGTCTTCGATGCGCAGCAATGTGCCTCGGTATGCCCGGTGCCGAAGACCTGCGTTCCTGCGTGACGAACATTGGGCTGCCGACATGGTCGGGGATGCCTTCGCAGGAGGCCTGGAACGCCTTTGTTCACAATCTGCAGCCTCAAGAGAAATCAGGGAACGGACATGTCGCTCGGACGCGAAGAGGAGGTCGAAATCCGCAGGCCTCCACGATTCATACCGGGAGAGCGGGTACGTGCCACTCGCCACATAAAAAATGACGGCACCTATCCTGGCAGGGAGATCGGCGAAAATCTCGTGCGGAAGGGCGACGAGGGATATGTGCGCGACATTGGCACCTTTCTCCAGCAGTTCTTCATCTATGCGGTCGAATGGATCGACCGTGGCACCGTCGTCGGCATGCGAGCGCGTGAACTGATGAGCCTCGACAAAGCCGAGGCGCCCTGCAGTGCTGAAAACAATACCAATGAAGGGACGGCCAGATGAAAGTCATGATCCGCAGGACCGATGCTGGCTTGTCGGCGTATGTCCCCAAAAAGGACCTCGAAGAGCCGATCATCAAGCTTGAGAAGGAAGAGTTGTGGGGCGGAACTGTGACGCTCAGGAACGGGTGGCGGCTCCTCCTACCCGATCTTCCACGGGATACGCGTCTGCCGATCACCGTCGAGGCAAGGAAGGTTTCCGAAGAGGACTGATGCTGCCCGTTCATAAGGTGCGTCGCGAGGAAACGAGCATGAACACGATCCTGACATCGGGCCACCTGGTCATCGTGCGGGACAGTTTTGCCGAAAAGCTGCTTGACCTGGCGAAGGAAGCGCTCGCCGCCGATCAGGTGATCCCCTATCTCGGTCCGGGTCTTCTTGGGTTCAACTGTGCGGAACCGCCTGTGCCGCATACGCCCGAGGTCGTTGCCGCGGCACTCAATGCACGGGCGCCAGCCCCTTCCAGGATCCGCACCAATATGTGGTCGGTTGCGCAGTTCATCGAACAGCGCCGGCATCGCCGGACGCTTCAAGCTTGGATGACCGACATATTCGCAGCGCCGGTGGCGCCGACCCTCCTCCACGCCTGGCTCGCAAGGCTGCCGCTCTCCCTCATCGTCGACAGCTGGTACGACGGCGCGATGCGCACGGCTCTCGTAGAGACCGGCCGAACGGACGTCGTTGAGATACAAGGCGTCACGCGGGCGAACGAAATCCGGGACATTTGGACGAAAACCTACGATCTGTCCGGGAGGGAACTCGACCCCCGATCGGGGGCAAAGACGGTTCTCTATACACCTCACGGGAGTATTAGGCCGGCGCAAAACTTTCTCGTCGCAGATTCCGACTATGTCGAAGTCCTGACCGAAATCGATATCCAGACACCGATCCCAGACGTGGTGAAGGAAGGGCGCATCACCCGTGGATTTTTCTTCGTTGGCTGCCGCTTCAACGATCAGATGCTGCGCACCTACGCCAGGCAGATCATGAAGCGCTCCCGAGGTCCACATTGCGCGGTAATGGACGCGGAAACGCTGACCAGAAACGAAGCGCGTTTCCTTTCGGTAAGCGGAATCACGGTGATCGACATGCCAGTAAGTGAAGCCGCGGCTCGGCTTATAGGAACGGGCACTGCTGCAGGTGGTGGACAGGATTAACAATGGCGGGCCCCTTTGATGATTGGTCCTTCGGCTTGCCTCGAAGGCGCAAAATGCAGTCGGGAATACACCCGTGAGCAGTGATGCTATCGGCAGCGCAACGAACGCTCTGAATTCGTTGACCCATGTGGAAGCGGCGCGCTGGGGCAGGGATTTGAGTACGCTGTTGCGCATCACGCGTATGAATTTGCGGCATCCCTGGCAGGTCGCCTTCGCTATGGGCTCGACGATCATGGCGGCAATCCTCCAGTTGCTCATTCCCCAGCTTCTCGGCCGGGCCGTCGACCAGACCCAGACAGCCATCGGGGGCGGTGTCGCGGGGACCGCGGCAGGACAAGCGCTCTGGACCCCGGCTCTCCTGCTGCTCGCCGTCAGCGCGCTACGCGGCCTTTTCACGATGGCGCAGAACTATTTTGCCGAAGCCGTCGGGCATCATGTCGCGTACGAACTGCGGCTCGCCTACTACGACAAGATCCAGCGTCTCAGCTTTTCCTTTCACGACCGGGTCCATTCAGGCGATCTGATCACCATCGGAATGCTCGATCTCCAAGGCGTGCGGATGTATTTTTCCACCGCGCTCGTTCGCGTGCTCCTGCTCACCATGCTGATCGGGATCGGCGCCTACATGATGATCTCGACCGATCCCATGCTCGGCCTGGTCGCGCTGAGCTTCGTGCCTTTTGTCGCCTGGCGCTCATCGGCCACACAGCTTAGGCTGCGCGCCACCTGGCTCGACCTGCATGAGCGGCTTTCGGTACTAAGCCGCGTGATGGAGGAAAATCTCGCAGGCATCCGCGTGGTCCGCGCTTTTGCGGCTCAAGCCTATGAGATGCTGAAGTTCGACGGCGCTTCCAAGAACGCGCTCGACCTCGCCCACGACCGAGTTGACATCTACGTGCCCAGCACGTCGGCGATGACCTTGTCCTTCTTTTTCGCAATGGGATTGGTGCTCTGGATCGGTGGCAGCAAGCTCGTCGCTGGCGAGATAAGCGTCGGAACGGTGGCGACCTTCCTGACCTTCATGACAATCCTGCAAATGCCAGTCCGCCAGATCGGCCTCATGGTCAATGCCTTTGCCCGCGCTTCTAGCTGCGGTTCGCGGCTTTTCGGTCTCCTCGACCAGGAGATCACAATCAGGGATGCTCTCGAGGCCAGACCGCTCGAGATAAGCGACGGCACTCTGCGCTTCCACAATGTCTCGTTTGCGTACCCCAGCGCCGAAAACCGCGCCATTCTGAAGAACCTCAGCTTTGAGGCCCGTAGAGGCGAGACGATCGCGATCGTCGGTCCGCCGGGTTCGGGCAAATCGACGATAGCTCATCTGGTCCCCCGCTTTTATGACGTGACCGGTGGCGCCATCACGCTGGACGGCCAGGACATACGCAATGTCACCCTCGCGACGCTTCGCAAGGCGGTCGCCGTCGTACAGCAGGATGCATTCCTATTCACCACTACGATCGAGAACAACATCGCTTATGGCGATCCCTGGGCGAAGAGACAGCGAATCGAACGCGCTGGCGAATTCGCCCAGCTCCACAACTACATCCTCGGGCTCCCAGCGGGCTACGAGACGGTCGTGGGCGAACGCGGCGTCTCTCTCTCTGGCGGCCAGCGCCAGCGTCTCACGATTGCTCGCACCATGATGCTGCGCCCCTCCGTCGTCGTTTTCGACGACTCAACGGCCGCGATCGATGCCGGCACCGAGCAGCGCATCCGCGCGGCGATGCGGCGCTTCGCCAAGGATCGGGTGACGATCATCATCGCGCACCGGCTGAGTGCGCTTGTGCATGCCGATCAGATCCTTTTTGTCGATAACGGCGAAATCGTAGAACGCGGCACGCATCAAGAGCTTTTGGCGAAGCGGGGACGCTACAGGGCCCTTTACGATCTCCAGACGCGCCCGGGTGATGACAATATGACCCAGTATGGGGGCGCCCGCTGATGGCGCAGGGCCGCGCCGGCGAAGTCGAAGCCGAACGTGACGACGGTAGACGCCCTCCGCGCGCGGTTGTCGGCTCGCACCGCATCGAGGAGGAGATGTTCGGCCGGGCTTTCGACAAGAGCATCCTCCGGCGCATCTGGGCTTTCGTCCGTCCCTATCGGGCCAGGGTAGTCATCACGATTGCAGCAATGCTGATCTTCACCGGGACGCAGCTTCTCATCCCGTTGATCATCCGCTACGCGCTCGACCAGGGCATGAACCCGGCAAGGACCGATCGCTCAGCCCAGCTCGCGGCCGTCGGCGCGTTCGTTTTGGCGATTTTGGTCAATTTCGCTGCCGGCTACATGCAGGAAACCGTGGTTGGGAAAGTGGCCGAAACTGTCCTGTTCGACATCCGCCGCGCCATGTTTGGCCATCTGCAGAAGGTTTCGCTCTCCTTCATGGACAAGACCGAGGTCGGACGCCTCATGTCGCGCCTGCAAGGCGACGTCAACTCCATACAGGAATTCCTCGAAACCTCGGTATATTCCGTAGGCGATGTTGCGCTTCTCTTCGGCATCGTTTTCGTAATGCTGTGGCTCGACTTCCGCCTCGGCCTCCTGACGCTCTCGGTTCTGCCGGTCCTGGTGATCGTCCGCATTGTCTGGCTGCCGCGTGCCCGCGACGCCTTCATGGCCGCACACGAGACTAATTCCGTCGTCAACGGCGCGCTGGCCGAAGCCATTCACGGCGTGCGCACCGTCCAGTCAATGGACCGCCAGCAGGTGAATTTCATCCTTTTTGACGACAAGGCCCATGCCAACCTCAGGACCCACCTGATCGCTGCCAAATATGCACTGGTCATGGTGCCTATCGTCGATGGCCTCACCGGCCTCGCCATGGCCGCCGTTATTGTGGTCGGCGGCTCGATGGTCATGAATGGCCGCATAGATGTGGGCGTATTGGTTGCCTACCTATTTTACATCCAGCGCTTCTTTGACCCGATCCGCTCACTCACCCTGCAATATTCGGTCATGCAGCGCGCCATGGCCTCAGGCAAGCGCCTGACCGATGTGCTCGACGTCAAGATCGATGTTCAGGACAAACCCAATGCCGAGGTGCTTTCGCCCGAAATGGACGGCTCGGTCGAGTTCAGGGACGTCACCTTCGGCTACAATTCGAACCGTTCGGTGCTGAAAAATGTCTCCTTCCGGGTCAATCCCGGCGAGACGGTCGCACTGGTCGGGCCGAGCGGTTCTGGCAAATCGAGCGCGATGGCCCTGGTCCACCGCTTCTATGATGTTCAGCAGGGCCAAGTGCTGGTCGGCGGACATGATGTGCGCGATCTCACCCAGGAATCGCTCGGCCGCCAGGTCGCCATGGTGCTGCAGGAGCCGTTCCTGTTCACCGGGACGGTCTTCGAGAACATTCGATACCACAAGACGGAAGCCACGCGCGACAAGGTGATCGAGGCCGCCAAGGCGGTCGGCGCCCACGACTTCATAATGAGCCTCGCCGACGGGTATGAGACCCAACTTGGCGAACGCGGCGACAACTTATCTCTCGGCCAGCGCCAGCTTATCAGTTTCGCCCGCGCCCTCGTCGCCGACGCCAAGATCCTCGTGCTCGACGAAGCTACCGCCAACATCGACAGCTACACGGAAATGCAGATTCAGAAGGCTCTGATAAAGCTGCTTGAAGGCCGTACTGGCCTCGTGATCGCCCACCGTCTTGCCACGATCCGGGGTGCCGACCGCATCATCGTGCTTCAGAATGGCCAAGTTATTGCGACTGGCAACCACGATCAGCTAATAGCCACAGGGGGCCTCTATTCCAAACTCTACAATCTCAACTACGCCTCCTTCGACGACATTCCCGAATACGATACGACCGTACAAGCAGGCTCCCAGACCTGACGTCTTGCCGGCCTTGTGGTACTGGCATTGACTCGGGCGTGCCGGACACTCAGGCCGCCGCAGACGAGGAAGCAGGCAGCATTCATGAAAAGCACTCGCGCGGATCGTGAAGACCGGCTGCGAACGATTTCCTCCAGCGTCGTTATCCAACCGCGGTGCACGCCGCGACATCGGGCGAACTCGCTCCAGGTGGTGTCGTTCGGCGTAGCAAAGCCGCTCGCGAGCGCGCCCTCAACAGCGCCGTAGCGAGTGACGGCTTTGCTACCGCCGAGCCGCTGATGAAGCTGGATGCGGGAGCCGCCACCGGCGCCGCCCCGGGCGAGAAGAACCTCTGCGGCGGGCTATGTGCCAACGACTAGCGCGAGCGCGACGAGCAGACGCGTGCCGGCATCGTGTCGCGGTCGGCCATCATCTCCTTAGGATCGTGCAGGTTCACACGATGGCCCAGACGCCAGCCAACGCACAAACCTGGTAATCTGTGCCGCCGGCTCGTCGTCAGTTTGGCCTCCCTCCCGATTGCCCGTCCCAACCACGTGCACGCTCGAACACGTGGATGTGAGGGAGCGCTGTTACAACGATTTAACCTTCAGATCAGACCGCGAATTTCATGGTCAGACAAATCGAGCCATGATTTCGGATTGAATGGTCGTCGCGGTGTACAGGGAAGCATCTAGCGGCAGATTTCCAAATGCCAGTTGACAAAGCAGGTAGTTAGCACCTGCCTCTTCCAACTGACTGAGCAGAGCTTCTCGCACAGACGCTGCTGATCCTACCACGCACAATTCACTCTCGACTGCCGCATCGAAGGTCAGCGGCAGGTTGGGTGGAGTGGGGATAGCGTTAAGCTCGTAAAGGAATTGGAAGCTCTTGAGCCATCGTTCGTAAGCAGGTGCCGCGAGCGAATAGGCATGTGTGTCACAACGCCCAACCACGACCATGCGGAGCAATCCAATAAATGGCGCTCGATCGCCCGCGCCAGTGTTGTCCTCTTGATAGGCGCGGAACGCATCAGTAGTTTTGCGAACAGAAGAGGAAGGTCCTACACACGCGATATTTGCTCCATTCGCAGCGGCCCAGGCTGCGGACTCGGGTCGATTGGCGGCGACCCATGTCGGCGGATGTGGACGCTGATGAGGTCTTAGCGTCAAAGGAACGTCATTGAGCTCAAAATGGCGGCCTTGATAGCACAGCGTGCCAACCTTCATGGCATTAACAAGTATTTCAACAAGAATTTCGCTGGCTTCCGCATAGCGGCCCGGCACCGCGTCCGCACCAATCCCGAAGTAACCCAATTCGATCGGGAGAGCACCGCGCCCTATGCCCAGTTCGAGCCTGCCACCGCTCAACTGGTCCAGCATACAGATCTCTTCGAACGCACGCAGCGGATGATAAAGCGCAAGCAGCATCACCAAGGGTCCGAGACGCAGGCGCCGGGTGCGCTGGGCGACGCTCGATAAGAACAGATTCGGCGATGGACCTCTCCCATGGGGGGTACAGTGGTGCTCTGCGAGATGATAGGCATAGAACCCTAGCTGATCGCACGCCTCTGCTAATATCAGGCGATCTTCGTACTGCCGGGCGATATCGAGGCCGTCCTCGTCCAGATGATCGAAGATGCCGAAGGCTAGGTTTGAAGGAAAGACGTTTGTCACTCGATATTGTCCCCGATTTTAAAGAAAAATGTTGTCATGCTTGGGTGACCAAGCAAGTCTAAAGATAGCAATGTGTGATATCGGATTAGCGTCAGCGTACCGAACGAGCAGAGCCTGACGCTCCCCTGCCCGTGGTGCTTGGTATGTTTAAGCTTCCAACTATATCGCGAGCGGCAGCAAGAAATGCATCCAATTGCTCTTTTGTGCCGATGCTGACGCGGATGCAATGTTCCAAACCATTGTCCGGAAAGTAGGCAACGAGTATCTTTTGCCTTTCCAAGGCTGCTTGCCACCATGAGCCGTCCTGTCCCGCTGGCACACGGGCTAGCAAGAAATTTGCGTGGGAGGGCGTTACGGAAAATCCAAGTTGCGACAGTGCGGCTGTCACTCGCTGTCGTTCATGTCTGATGTGCTTGTGGTTCTCTGCGTAGGCGCCGCGATGCGCAAGCACGCTGATACCAACCGCATGCCCGATCACGTTCATGTTGAAGACGTTCTGGATGTTGCGCAGCCTGCCAATAATCTCAGGGTGACCGAAACCGAAACCGACGCGAATGCCGGCGGCGGCATAGCTCTTCGAAAATGTTCTCAAGATCAGAAGGTTCGAATAACGGTTGATGAGGCGCAGCCCGTGATCGGGTGCAAAGTCGACGTAGGCCTCATCAAGGACGACCAGGCGATCCGATTGTGCCACGAGGCGTTCGATATTGCTTATCGAGAGGAATGTTCCGGTCGGATTGTTTGGATTGGCCACCAGAATGAACTTGGCGTCTTTTGCCGGACCGGAAAGCAATTGCTCCATTGGCAGCGAATGAGTTTGACATCCGATCTCGAGAAACTCAGCACCATGCAACATGGCAAGTTTGCGGTTGAACGAAAACCCTGGCGATATCATCGCCACCTTGTCGCCAGGGGCGAGGAAAGCTCTGTAGATGAGTCCGAGCAGTTCAGACGACCCGTTGCCTGCGATGACCTGATCCGTGGATACGCCATAGGTATTGGACGCTGCTTCCCTCAAGCTGATGTTATCGTCGTCAGGATACAGATACTGGCGATTGAGGGCCGCCACTGCACTTTGCATTATGATTGGCGGCAACGGAAACGGGTTCTCATTCGTATTCAGCTTGACAAAACTTCTGTCCGGCGCTGGTCCGTTGGACGGCAGAGCATCTAACTGTCGCGTCCCTTGCGGAAGAGACGAAAGCACAGCTTGCAGTTTTGCATCGGACATATTTTATCTCCGTTTCAGTCGCACAGGGCATCCGTATGAGCTCGCAACGAGAGCAACATGGCGGACGGATTGACGATGGCAGCGTCGCCTTTCACAAGATGGTCGCAACGCCGGCTGCCACGGGAATTCGGCCAGGCTGTCCTCGGTCGGATCGACTTGACGCGGACGCGGATCTGCATCCCTGCGCGGGCCAAGCCGCTAAGCGGTCTCAGCTAATCCGCCTGAGTCATGCTTTCACAGACGCTTGACCTCGATGCCGTATTTCCTCAGCACGTAGCCAATCTGGCGCGGGGTCAGTCCAAGCAGGCGCGCCGCCTTTGCCTGTACCCAGCCACATCTTTCCATGGCAGCAATGACGCGCTCGGCGTCGGTGGTCCTCGCGCCCAATGAGTGCGTTGCTCCGGCAGGCGGGACTGTGGTGGCGGCCGAACGAGCGGCCGCATCCGGCGGCGTGGCCGGATTCACTGCCTCTGGCAGGATTGGCGCTGGTTGCAGCGCGGCCTTGCCCGATCTGCTCTTCCGCAGCGCCTCGGCAAAGCATTGGTCGTGGGAGCACGCAAAGTCGTTTCTCCCGATTGATAGTCCCTCCGCCAGGATCGCTGTCCGGTGCACGCAATTTTCAAGCTCGCGAATGTTGCCGGGAAATTCACATTTCATCAGTACTTCAATCGCACGCGGATCGAAGGTCAGGGTACGGCCGTTCTCATCGTTGAAATTCTTGAGAAACTCAGCTGCGAGGAGCGGAATATCGCTGCGCCTTTGGCGTAGCGCCGGCACCAGCAAGGGAACCACGTTGATGCGATAATATAGGTCGGCGCGGAACTCATTCCTTGCAACCGCCTCTTCAAGGTTCCTGTTCGTGGCGGCAATCACGCGAACGTCGACCTTGATGGTCTGGTTGCTGCCGACGCGCTCAAACTCCTGCTCCTGCAGCACGCGCAGAAGCTTTGCCTGGAAGGAGGCCGAGATCTCGCCGATCTCATCCAGAAACAACGTCCCCTTGTCGGCGAGCTCAAAGCGACCCTTGCGGGAATTGAACGCACTTGTGAAGGCACCCTTCTCATGACCGAACAGTTCGGATTCCAGGACTGTCTCTGGCAGCGCTGCACAATTGAGTTTGATGAAGGGCCGCTTGGCGCGCGGCGACAACTCGTGAATTGCCTTGGCGACCAGCTCCTTCCCGGTACCGGATTCGCCTCGCAACAGAACCGTGGTCTTTGCCTTAGCTACCACTGCGATCTTCTCGAGCAGCGCGCTTAGCGCCGGACTATCGCCAATCATCCCCTTGACGTGAACCTTCTTGCGCTGCGGTGCAGGGTGCTTGACATCAGAGAATTGCGTTTGCAGCCGATCTTCCACCTCTGTCGGTCGTTCGCGGTCGCCCGCGGAGAAGCGGTGCAACTTGACTGTCTGTCCCACCATGTTGGCGATCATGGTGAGCAGCCGGACATCATAATCGAGCCGATACGTTGACCTGCTGTCCAAGGCGCGGTCGATAGTCAGCGTGCCTACGGCGTTCCCATCAACACGAATGGGAACGCCGATGAACGACACGGGGTCGGAGGCCCCAAGCACCTCTATGTCAGCGGCAGTGAAGGCCGAATGCACCGCTATGTTCTCGGCGACGAGCGGCGTGTCCGTCGTCACAATCCGATCGATTGCCTCGCGCGGCAGACGCATCCGGGAGCGCTCATCGCTGTTCTCGTCGCAGCCGGTGACTACGGTGATGTCCAGTATGCCCTCAGCGTCGAAGAGAGCGATGATGCCGTGCCGCATCTGCACAAACGAGGGCAGGAGATCGACGACCTTGGCCAACGTGACTTCGAGCCGGGCGGGGTCGGTGAGTACTTTCGATATTTCGAAGATGCCGGTAAGCGCGCGCTCGTGCGATGGCACAAAAGGGACCGCGGTGTTCGTCTCGGACTTTGGGTAAGCCCTTTTCGCATCCGGAAGCGAAATGCGGCACTCGCTGGCATTTTGTTCTGATTTGGGAATGTTGTGGTGCATGTGATCCTCGATCTCGCGCCATGAAATGCATGCCGGCGGCATGTGCGCCCGCGACGTCGCGGGCAAGCGCGAAAATGCTCTGACGTGAACTCGTGCCACCGCCGTGTGGTCGAGTACAAAGCGGGTCGACCCCTGACGCATCGCTTGGCTCTCCCTCCACGAAGCTTGGCCACGTTCTCGGCTTGCACGGGGGCAACCACACGTTGATTTTCAAAAGACTGGAGCGAGGCGGGATAGTCAATCGAGCTTTCTTTCATTCGTGAAAGGAAACCTCGCGGCCTATGATAGAATTCATCAGTTCTAATTTTTGTCGGCGATGTTGAACGACAGAAATACGGCGCCGGCGATGCGGTGCCCGAGCGGCTGACCGCGCCGAGTTGCCGGGCCGTGCCAGTCACCAGCGCCTGCGAACCAGGGGCGGGAGCGATAATCACTGCCGACGACACTGGTCGGTCGCGGCAACCGCCATTTCCTCGATATTGATGACGCAGATAAGGCGGCGGCGTCGCGTGTGAAGGCGCGAAGGTGGCGGTCGAGCGCGGCTTTCTCGGCGGTGCTTGGAACTTCTGAACCGCATCGTCGCGGTCAGCACCAGCGGCGTCAATCCCTACGTCTCGACGTCGCTTTCAAGCTGTCGCTGCAGCGGGAGCGCGGCAAAGAACACGGCAATTCTGCGCCCTGGTGCCAGCGATGCGGCCCTTCCCAAAGTCGGCAAACCGAGGAGCCCGCCACGATGTGCAGCAAAACCGCAAGCCAGAGAGATCGACCGGCAATCTGCCGGAGAACATCAAGCGCGTGCTGGACGGCGGCCTTGTCATTCCCGTCTTGTGCCACCGCATTCATCCCATCATTGGCGAGCCCAACGTCAGTTCAGGTCATGCGGATCCATTTGGCATGGGTATTGCGGCGGCGTTGGTGCAGCGTTCGACCGGAGCGCCGCGATAGGGAGAAGCCCGGGAGAAGTCACGCCACCTCGATCCGGTCAGGGAGAGAGAAACAGTGTCAGCTGCACAAGTCCGCGGCGCGAGTCCCGCGCCCCGCAAACCCTTCTATGCCAAGCTTTACGCGCAGGTGCTTGCCGCCATCGCCCTCGGCGTCGCAATTGGCTATTTCTATCCAGGGACCGGCGAGAGCCTGAAGCCGCTGGGCGATGCCTTCATCAAGCTGGTCAAGATGATCATCGCGCCTGTCATCTTCCTGACAATTGCGACCGGCATTGCCGGCATGAACGATCTTCACAAGGTCGGCCGGGTCGCCGGCAAGGCAATGGTCTATTTCCTCACCTTCTCGACGCTGGCGCTGATCGTCGGCCTCATCGTCGCCAATGTCGTCCAGCCTGGCGCCGGCCTCAACATCGATCCGGCCTCGCTCGATGTCCAGGCCGTGAATACCTATGCCGCAAAGGCCCACGAGCAGTCGGTCACCGGCTTCCTGATGAACATCATCCCGCCAACGATTGTCGGTGCCTTCGCGGAAGGCGACATCCTGCAGGTGCTGTTCTTCTCGGTTCTGTTCGGCATGGCGCTCGCGATGGCCGGAGAGACGGGCAAGCCTGTCGTTTCCTTCCTTCAGGCGCTCATCGCGCCTGTCTTCAAGCTCGTCGGCATTCTGATGAAAGCCGCGCCGATCGGCGCTTTCGGCGCAATGGCCTTCACCATCGGTAGATATGGCATCGGTTCGGTCGTCAACCTCGCGATGCTGGTCGCGACGTTTTATTTCACCGCCTTCCTCTTCGTGTTCGGGGTTCTCGGCGCGGTCTGCCGCTACAACGGCTTTTCGATCTGTTCTCTTATTCGCTACATCAAGGAAGAGCTGCTGCTTGTCCTCGCAACGTCCTCCTCGGAGGCCGCGCTCCCCTCGCTCATGCAGAAGATGGAGAAGGCGGGCGCCAGGCGTTCGGTTGTGGGTCTCGTCATCCCGGCCGGATATTCGTTCAATCTGGACGGCACGAATATCTACATGACCCTGGCGGCCCTCTTCATCGCGCAGGCGACGAACACGGATCTGTCAATCGGCGATCAGGTGCTGCTGCTGCTCGTTGCGATGCTTTCCTCCAAGGGCGCTGCAGGTGTGACAGGTGCGGGCTTCATCACCCTGGCTGCTACGCTCGCCGTAGTTCCGAGTGTTCCCGTTGCTGGGATGGCACTGATACTCGGCATCGACCGCTTCATGTCCGAATGCCGGGCGCTGACGAATTGCGTCGGCAACGCAGTGGCATCCCTCGTCGTTGCCCGCTGGGAAGGAGAATTGGACCGAGCGCAGATGAAAGCCGCCTTCTGCGGTCATCAGCTTGCCGAGGCATCAAACCGGCTATCCTCCGCCGAGTAAGGTCGACGCACCGCGACCGGTTTCGCCAAGCTGGTCACATGACCTGAACGATCGACTCGCAGGCTCTAAACGGCGCCTCACGGACCATGTATCAGAAGCGCAATATGTGTGAGTGCAAATCATCGCCGCCCTAAGCGAATGAACCTTCCGTTATACCCGGCCGGTCTACATCTGGAGTAGTCCAATACGCTGTCGATCATTCAGTATGCGGGCGTCTCCACTTTGCCCACCCGAAACCATTGTCGAATCGCGCTAGGTGACAGAGAGCCAGCCTGCGTCAAAAACCAATCAGAATAGGACCCATGACCAAGCGCCCCACAATTGCCGATCTCGCCCGCGAAGCCCGAGTCAGCGTAGCAACGGTCGATCGGGTTCTGAACGCCCGCCATCCGGTGCGCGAGGAGACCGCGCGGCGGGTCCACGACGCCGCCCACGCGATCGGCTATCATGCTGCCGGGCTCATCAAGCAGCGCTTGCGGCGAGACCTACCGTGCTACCGTCTGGGCTTCATCTTGAGAAAACCGGCCCAGCATTTCTACCAAGACTTTGCGCGCGAGGTCGAAGCGTCGGTCAATTTGGCCCAGTCCTTCCACGGCATTCCGCTCATCCAATTCGCCCCGTCACATATGCCGAGCGACCTAATCGCACCGCTCAAGGATTTGGGCGCACGCTGCCATGCGATCGCGATGGTGGCACCGGACCACCCGAAAATTACAGCAGCGGTTGAGGACCTCAAGGCCAAAGGCATTCCGGTTTTCTCGCTGCTTTCCGACTTCGCCGCCGGCGTGCGACAGGGCTATATCGGCCTCAACAACCGCAAGGTGGGGCGCACGGCCGCTTGGATGGTGTCCAAGGTCGCAAAACGGCCCGGCAAGGTGGCGGTGTTTGTCGGCAGCCATCGTTTCCAGGGGCACGAGCTCCGTGACGTCGGCTTTCGCTCCTATTGCCGTGAGAACGCGCCGACGTTCGAGGTACTCGATCCGCTTGTGAACCTGGAGAAACGGCAGGTCACCTACGAGGCAACGCTTGATCTCATGCAGCGGGAACCCGAGCTCGTCGGCTTCTATGTCGCCGGCGGCGGCATGGAGGGCGCCATCTCCGCGGTCCGGGAAGAGGGTAAAAGTCGCGATCTCGTCGCGATCGTGAATGAAATCACGCCGGAATCTCGGGCGGCACTCGCAGATAACATCATCACGATGGCGGTCGCCACGCCAATGCGCCGGCTTTCCCAGGAGCTGATAACGCTGATGACGCGGGCTATCGAGACCGGCACTGCTGAAACACCAGGACAGACATTTCTGCCGTTCGACATCCATCTGCCGGAAAATATATGAAGCTGATGGATTCTATCGTAAGCGGGGAGTTTCCTTTCATAAATGAGAGAAAGTTGATTGATGATCCGATCCACGCGGGGTAGCCGCACCCCACAGGCCTCAGCCGCGGCCCAGGATGAAAGCGCCGATTGAGTGAACGGATCGGCCGCGCGTTCAGGCGGAAGCGCGACGTAAATTCCCTACATCCGCAGCGTCGACCTCGACCGGCTTCATTGCCAACATCTCGACGTTGTCGGTGCAGGGCGGTGTCGTCAAGGATGCCTCACGCCAGTAGCCGAGCGAGGCCGGCACAGTCCATTGGGATCGACCTCGTCGACCGCCATCTCCTCGCCTGGCCGCGCGTGAAAAGCCGCGGCAAGGCCGGCAAAGTTGGCATTTGAGTGGGGCTAAACATCTTCTGGGACTTCGCACGCGAAATCGGAGGCGGCAGTCAACTCAGCACCAACCGGGCATGTGTTCTGCTCGTTCCTGGCCCTCGTACTCAGCAAGTAACTGCGCCGCTCTGCCCCGAATGGCAACCGCTCCTCCGCGACCGCCTCCAGGAGCCACCATCGAAAAGGATGGTCGCGTCGTCACCACCACGTCACGGCAAAAGTGGGCAACGTCTTGAAGGCAGCTGGCATCGCTCTGCGACACAGCTCGACAAACAACTCGCCTGAGATCACCCCCAAAAAGGTAGTGGTAACACGCGCCGGCGCGCGCCTAACATGCTGATTAATGACATTATTCTTACAGCCGGTGTTTAAGTGGGGCTAAATCTCTTCTGGGACTTCGCATGCGAAATCGGAGGCGGCATTCAATTCGGTACCAACAACGGCAAGGTCGGATCCGGCGTGCCCGAGACGCTCAATAGTTTCAAGCAAAGGCGCCAGGCGAGATGCCTCCTGCAACATCATTTCCCGCATCCACAGGCTTGCCGGATCAGTATTGTGAAGCGCAGGCCATTGGACGGCCTCCGTGAATGCGGGATGAGGAAGTGGCGGCGGAAGTCCGACAATCCGCAGGGGTGTTGTTTTTGCGAAATGCTGCGCCAGCCGTAAGGGCATGGTCCCGATGCGGTTGGTGCCTGATACAACGGGCGGGATCATGCTAAAGCCCTGTACGACGACCTCGATACGTCTCTCGAAACCGTGCTCGAGCAAATACCATTCCTCCATGGTGGGCTGCCGGGTGTGCCTGAATCTGAGCACAACATGCCCCATGGACAAGTATCGCTCGAATGTAAGTGGCTCTGACAGCTGCTTGTTCGTGCCGCAGCCTACGCATACGAGCATATCTTCGAACAGGGCTGCGCGAGGATGTTTCGACATGAACACTTCCGGCATAATCAGAAAATGAACGTCGCCGCGCCGGAGAAGCTCCTCGGGGTCGTCGGAAATAGGCAGACATTCGAAGCGGACGGCGGGAGCTTCCCGCGCAGCACGCTCTACGATCTTCTTAAAAAATACGAGCGTGAGGTAATCGGAAAGCATGATTCGGAAGAGACGATCCGATTGGGCTGGGTTAAAGGCGTCCCAGGAAATAATCGATAGCTGGATGTGCAGCAATGCGTCCCGGACTGCTGGGGCGAGCCCCTCCGCGCGCGGTGTCAAAATGAGCTCGCGGCCGTTCATCGCAAATAGCTCATCGCTGAAATAGGCGCGTAACCGAGCGACGGCGGCGCTCATGGCCGGCTGGCTCAGGTTAATACTCCGGGCCGCCGCGGTGACTTTACGTTCCCTGATCAGAGCGTCCAGCACAACGAGGAGATTTAGATCCAGCCCCTTAAAACGCATGTCCTGATCTATCCAGCGTGTGGATGGGTATCATCTAAACAATCAATTTTACGAATTTACGAACCATGCATTAGAGGAACGTAAATGACCGACGTCAAGCTCAAATCGACGGCGCCGCAACACGGGCGGGAACATCGAGAGAGCTCATTTGCGAGCCCGACCGGCTGGCTCACCTTCGCTAACGACAACGGTTGAGTGCAGTCAAACAACGCCGCCGCTTTGGCCGGGTAATGCGGCCCGCAAGAAACCAATAAGAAAGAGAGATCCTGAATGCGCTCGCAGGTGCAGTGGAAGTTGTGCTGGGAAAATGAGTTGCAGCTCTCCGACCATGTCGAGCTCGCCAAGTTCTTTCGAAATACCTATGGGCCGACTGGGGCGTGCAACGCAGAACCGTTCGAAGGTAGTCGAAGCTGGGCCGGAGCCAGGCCTGAACTCCGCGTAATCGCCTATGATTCGAGCGGTGTAGCGGCCCACATGGGCATACTGCGCCGTTTCGTCAAGGTTGACGCGGTCGATCTATTGGTGGCTGAGCTGGGCCTGTACGGGGTACGTCCGGATCTTGAGGGCCTCGGAATCGCCCATTCAATCCATATCATGCTTCCAACACTGCAGGAGCTTGGCGTTCCATTCGCTTTCGGAACCGTCCGGGACGCGCTGCGGAATCATGTTGAGAGGTTCGGGCGGCGATACAGCCCTTTGGCTGTTTTGTCGGGAATTCGCGTGCGCTCCACCCGACCAGAGGCGCGCCTCGACCTGCCGCCCACACGCATCGATGACGCACTCGTCATTGTTCTGCCAGTTGGACGACCGATCAGCGAATGGCCCACCGGCGCGATGATCGATCGGAACGGACCAGAGCTATGAGCCGTCCCGATTGCTTATACGAAGTGCGCCGTGAGTGCTCTGACGGCACCGGCCGTCGCAGCGTTTATCTGACGTTCGACGACGGTCCCAATCCACTTTTCACACCGGAGATTCTGGATGTGTTGGCAGAGCAGCGGGTGCCGGCGACTTTCTTCGTCATCGGCGCCTACGCCTTAGAGCACCCGGATCTAATCCAACGAATGTTTGCAGAAGGGCACGAGCTAGGCAACCACACGATGACTCATCCGGATCTGTACAAATGCGGCTTCGGCGAAGTGCAACGTGAGATCTTTGAAGCGAACGGCGCCATCATGAGGGCGTGCCCTCAGGCCTCGGTGCGCTATATTCGCGCGCCCTACGGCGCCTGGAGCGAAGAAGTCTTCACAGCGTCACAGATCGCCGGGCTGACGGCCCTCCATTGGTCCGTCGACCCTCGAGATTGGTCTCGCCCTGGGGTCGACGCGATTATCGATACCGTGCTCGCCTCTGTCCGGCCGGGCGCAATAGTACTCTTGCACGACGGATGCCCTCCCGGCGAGTTGAGCCAGGGCGCTCACGCCGGTCTGCGCGACCAGACGGTCACGGCGCTGTCCCGTCTGATTCCAGCACTTCATGAGCGCGGATTTGTAGTCCGCTCACTTCCTCAACATCACTGAACAAACGAGATCCCATGACTCTTCTTGGTACAACCAGCACTGTGGCCATTTCGCTTTATGCACTGCTCTCGACTACTTATAAGAGCATGCAGGGGATTTATGCTCTGCCGACAAACGACTCATCGGCGTTGGAGGATCTCGTCGGCTCCGATCAACTGCCCAGCGTGGATGTCATCGTCCCCTGCTTCAACGAGGATCCGCGCACGCTTTCAGAGTGCCTGGCTTCCATTGCAGACCAAGAATACGCCGGAAGACTTCGGGTCTATGTGGTTGATGACGGTTCTGGAAATCGCGAAGCCGTAGGAACTGTCCACGAAACCTACGCGCGCGACCCTAGGTTCGACATCATTTTGCTTCCCGAGAATGTTGGAAAGCGCAAGGCACAGATCGCCGCGATACGCCGCTCATCCGGGGATTTGGTGCTTAACGTTGATTCAGACACGATACTCGCGTCCGACGTCATTACCAAGCTTGTACCGAAGATGCGAGATCCAGCGGTCGGCGCAGTCATGGGTCAGTTGACGGCCAGTAACCGGAGCGAGAGCTGGCTGACCAGGCTGATAGACATGGAGTACTGGCTGGCTTGCAACGAGGAGCGCGCGGCACAGGCTCGCTTCGGTGCCGTTATGTGCTGTTGCGGCCCATGTGCCATGTACCGCCGGTCTGCGCTCCTTTTGTTACTGGACCAGTACGAGTCGCAATTTTTTCGGGGCAAGCCAAGCGACTTCGGTGAGGATCGCCATCTCACTATCCTCATGCTGAAAGCAGGCTTTCGAACCGAGTACGTTCCGAGCGCCATCGCGGCCACAGTCGTTCCGAACAGACTCGGACCGTATCTGCGCCAACAACTCCGTTGGGCACGAAGCACATTCCGGGACACGCTGCTTGGGCTGCGCTTGCTGCCCGGCCTCAATAGCTATCTCACGTTGGACGTGGTCGGACAGAATCTCGGGCCGCTACTCCTCGCCCTATCGGTACTAACGGGCCTCGCACATTTCGCACTGACAGGCACTGTGCCTTGGTGGACAGGACTGATGATTGTGTCCATGACCATGCTCCGATGCAGCGTGGTAGCATTTCGTGCTCGACAGTTTCGATTTCTGGGCTTTTCCCTGCACACGTTCATCAACATCTTTCTCTTACTTCCCTTGAAGGCCTACGCGCTGTGTACATTGAGCAATAGCGATTGGCTGTCGCGAAGCTCTGCTGTCGCTACATCGAACACTGGGGGAAAACAGGCCCCCACCCAAACTCCGATCACTGGATCAAGCAGGGCAGAATTCTCACCGCATGCGGCTCCGCTTCGCAGGCTCAATCTTGCGCGGATTCTTCGGGATTAGCGCTGTCGGGCAACATTTGCGGCGACGAGTGATCGCTAATTACCTAGGTGGACGAGAGGTGGACGAGTTTGACCCAGAACATGAATCATCAGTTGCTCGATCGGGAATTGGCCGCAGACGATCCGTGGCGCCTCGACGGCAATCCGTTCGAGCGGGAGCGCCACACGCAAATGCTCCGGATGGCGCTTGCCCAAGGCTCCATCACAAATGCCCTCGAAGTCGGGTGCGCTGCCGGCGCATTCACGGAGAAACTAGCCCCCTGCTGCCAAGGGCTCACCGTCATCGATGTCAGGGCGCAAGCGATTGCTCGAGCACGTCAACGGATGAAGGAGTCGCCGAGCATCAACTGGATGCTCTCCGATGTTCAACAGTTTTCGACCGACGAGTTGTTTGACCTGATCGTTGTGGCGGAGGTCCTCTACTACCTCGAAGACATAGCCGAGATGTGCGGCGCCGTCCGAAACCTGGTGCGGGTGCTTGCGCCAGGCGGGTATCTGATCTTCGGATCGGCAAGGGATGCTAATTGCCGTCGCTGGGGTCATGCAGCTGGTGCTGAGCCGGTCATCGCCATGCTGAACGAAACGTTGATCGAGGTAGAGCGTCTTGAGTGCCGGGGCGAGTCGGCTAACGAACACTGCTTGCTCGTCCGTTTCCGGAACCCGCTTTCCGCTTCCTGATGAATCGAATCTATCGCCGTTAACGTGGAGACACTATGCGCATCTGTGGTACCAAGCAGGCCCATGACGGGGCGATCGCCCTTGTCGAGGATGGACGGCTCGTCTTCTGCGTTGAGCAGGAAAAGCGGCACAACAATCCGCGTTACCAAACCATCGATAATCTCGACGCAATTGTCGCCGCTTTGGCGGAACAGGGGCTAAATCCTTGTGATGTCGATCAGTTCTTTATCGACGGCTGGGATGGCGAAGACGAGTCACAGTTTCAGGTCCGGCAGGCAACCGAGCAACCGCCGGTCGAGGCGACCCTCTAGGTAAAATGAACCCATGTCCACGGTAGCGATCGATCTTACTGAGGTAAGCAAAACTTATGACAAGCTCGTTGTCGACAGACTGTCGTTCCGCGTTGCGGCGGGGGAATGCTTCGGGCTCTTGGGACCGAACGGTGCGGGCAAAAGCACGATTGCGCGTATGGTCCTCGGCATGACATCGCCTGATGCGGGGAAGATTACTGTGCTCGGCGCTCCAGTGCCGGCGCGCGCCCGTTTGGCACGTATGCGCATCGGCGTGGTCCCGCAGTTCGACAATCTTGATACCGCGTTCACTGTGCGCGAGAACCTGTTGGTGTTCGGGCGCTACTTCCGGATGAGCAGACGCCAGATCGAAGCGGTCATACCGTCGCTGCTTGAGTTCGCCCGCCTCGAGAACAAAGCGGATGCGCGCGTCGCCGAACTGTCCGGCGGCATGAAGCGGCGCCTGACGCTCGCGCGTGCGCTGATCAATGACCCGCACTTGCTGGTGATGGACGAGCCGACCACCGGCCTCGATCCGCAGGCCCGCCACCTGATCTGGGAACGGCTGCGATCGCTGCTGGCGCGGGGCAAGACTATTCTTTTGACTACCCATTTCATGGAAGAGGCCGAGCGGCTGTGCGATCGGCTGTGCGTTATGGAGGAGGGGCGCAAGATCGCCGAAGGCCGCCCGTCCGCACTCATTGACGAGCAGATCGGCTGTGACGTGGTCGAGGTCTACGGCGGCAATCCGCATGAACTGGGTGCGCTGATCCGGCCGTACGCACAGCGCATCGAGGTGAGCGGTGAGACGCTTTTTTGCTATGCACCCGATCCGGAGCAGGTGCTGGTGCAGCTACGCGGGCGCGCGGGTCTGCGCCTTCTGCAGCGTCCCCCCAATCTCGAGGATGTGTTCTTGCGGCTAACCGGGCGCGAGATGGAGGACTGAACAATGGGCGAACGTTATGCGGCGGCCATGCCCGCCAATGCGTGGAATTGGGTCGCGGTTTGGCGCCGCAACTATCTTGGATGGAAGAAAATCGGGCTTGCATCGGTTCTCGGCAACCTCGCCGATCCGATGATCTATCTGTTCGGTCTCGGCTTTGGCATCGGAACAATGATAGGTCCTGTTGAGGGCACTTCGTACATTGCGTTTCTCGCGGCTGGCATGGTTGCCACAAGCGCGATGGCATCGGCGACCGCTGAAACGGTTTACGGGAGTTTTGGCCGCATGGACAACCAGCGCACCTGGGAAGGAATGCTATGCACTCAGCTGACGCTCGGCGATATCTTACTCGGCGAATTGGCGTGGGCAGCCACCAAGGCCCTGATGGCGGGCACAGCAATCACTATTGTTGCCACCACGCTCGGCTACACATCGTGGCCATCCGTCCTCTGCTTGCTGCCAGTCATCGCTCTCAGTGGCCTCGCCTTCGCGAGTCTAGCGATGGTCGTCACGGCGCTTGCGCCCAGTTATGAATATTTCATATTTTATAATACGCTTGTTATAACACCTATGCTGTTCCTTTGCGGCGCGATGTTTCCGGTCAACCAATTGCCCGGCGCTTTTCAGGACGTCGCCTCCTTGTTGCCGCTCGCACATGCAATTGACCTCATTCGTCCGGCGATGCTTGGCCGTCCGGCCGGCAGCATGGGCCTGCATATCGGCGCGCTTTGCATATACACGGTTTTGCCGTTCTTCCTATCGGTTGCTCTATTTCGTCGTCGGCTGATGCGTTGACGCTACTCACCATTCGTAAAATTGATTGTTTTGGCGATACCCATCCACGCGTCGGATAGGTCAATACATGCGTTTTAAGGGACTCGATCTAAATCTCCTCGTTGTGCTGGACGCTTTGATCAGGGAGCGTAAAGTCACCGCCGCGGCCCGCAGTATTAACCTGAGTCAGCCGGCCATGAGCGCCGCCGTCGGTCGGTTACGCGCCTATTTCAGCGATGAGCTATTTACGATGAACGGCCGCGAACTCATTTTGACACCGCGCGCGGAGGGGCTCGCCACAGCAGTCCGGGAGGCATTGCTGCACATCCAGCTATCGATTATTTCCTGGGACGCCTTTAACCCGGCCCGATCGGATCGTCGCTTCCGCATCATCCTTTCCGATTACCTCACACTCGTATTTTTTAAGAAGATCGTAAAGCGTGCTGCGCGGGAAGCTCCCGCCGTCCGCTTCGAATGTCTGCCTATTTCCGACGACCCCGAGGAGCTTCTCCGGCGCGGCGACGTTGATTTTCTGATTATGCCGGAAGTGTTCATGTCGAAACATCCTCGCGCAGCCCTGTTCGAAGATATGCTCGTATGCGTAGGCTGCGGCACGAACAAGCAGCTGTCAGAGCCACTTACATTCGACCGATACTTGTCGATGGGGCAGGTTGTGCTTAAATTCGGGGACACCCGGCAGCCCTCCATCGAGGAATGGTATTTGCTCGAGAACGGTTTCGAGAGACGTATCGAGGTCGTCGTACAGGGCTTTAGCATGATCCCGCCCCTTCTATCAGGCACCAACCGCATCGGGACAATGCCCTTACGGCTGGCGCAGCATTTCGCAAAATTAACACCCCTGCGGATTGTCGAACTTCCGCCGCCACTTCCTGCCGCATTCACGGAGGCCGTCCAATGGCCTGCGCTTCACAATAATGATCCGGCAAGCCTATGGATGCGGGAAATGATGTTGCAGGAGGCATCTCGTATGATTACCCCGCCTAAGAGCACCGGACGTCTCAGTTGTCGGCCGAATTGAGCAACTGACTCCCTCGGTTATGAGAGGAGGCATGGATGGCGATTGGGATTGGGCGATTCCTGCATTGTCGAGAACGATGCAGGGAGAGCAGATCCTTCAGCATGAAGAGGTGGCAGCGATGCTGCGGCTGCATGAGCTTGGTTGGGGAATGAACCGACGGGCGAAAGAATTCGGGTGCGCGCGCAACACGGTGCCTCGGTATCTAAGGGAGGGCGGGACTGTTCCGTTTCGCAAGCCTGTGCGGCCGACCGCGTTTGACGGACTGGACGATTGGCTGCGGGAGCGCTTCTTCCCCCATGGCTCGGGCTGGATGACGATCTCGACCCGCTCCAGATGCGCCGGGAACGCCTTGCGCGGTCGCGCAGCACGTCGCGGCTCGCCTGTCGGTCTTGCGGCCTCGAGCTCGGACTCAATCGCGCCGAGCCCGGTCTGGATTTCGTCGAAGGCGAAGGCCTGCTGGTCACGTTCGAGCTTCTCGGAGCTGCGACCGAAGCGGCGCGCTCCAGCTGCTTGACGATCCCATAAAGGTCGGCGATCCGCTCCTGGGCAGGCTCGTTGAGTGTCGCCATCCGGACGATCTCGGCCTTGAGTGTTTCGCTCCGGAGTTGTTGGAGTTCGGCCTTCTCCGCCGCCATGGCGACGAACATCGCCTTGAGCATATCGATTTCGTGGGGACGGGCCGAAGCGCTTCTCGTCATGACGCCGACAGAAGCTTATTGTGCACGGCCTGAAGCCCGCCTTTTGCGCCTGAGTCACTTCGCCACCGCCTTCCGGCCGGACGCCGTCGCCGTTCGGCTCGAACGCGTGTCCAGTCCATGCCTTCGACGAGCGCCATCAGTTTCGGCGCGGCAAGCCGATCACGCCGTTCTCCGCCAGCGGAACTTGTCCTCGTCCAGCGCTCACGGTGCGGGTATGCCGGCGTCGAGCAAACAGAGAGAAGTTTGGGGCCCAACCAGGACGGCCCCGTTACGAAGTTCGTCCTAGTCCCGGTTTGAGTGTCGAATCTTCATCGATTGCATCGGCGACCAGCGTCTCCGCCGCCTGCGAGCCCGCAACTGCTCAGCAGAAGGAAGCGAACGTGAGTGCATCCATTTCGTAAATGTGTGTCTATCCAAGCAATCGATTTCTCTAATTATCCGATGAGCAATATGAACGCGTCAGGCAGGGTGCATCATTAGGAGTATTTTTCGATGGCAAACATTATCGAGGGTGGCCCGGATGCCGAAACACTCATGGGCACCGAGCTTGACGATTGGATGGAGGGTTTCCAGGGCGGTGACTGGATTGACGGTCGTGGCGGCAACGACGAGATCTCGGGTGGCCCGGACAGTGACCGACTCATCGGCGGCAAGGGTAACGACCGCATCTTCGGCGGAGATGGCTGGGACGATCTCTCCGGCGACAACGGCCGCTTCAACCCGCGCGTCTCCGGTGAGGACAATGACAGGCTCAGCGGCGGTCCCGGCCAGGATGTCCTCTACGTGGGTGACGGCCAGGACACGTTGACCGGGGGCACCGACAGTGACACGTTCGTGTTCCAGTTCCACAATCCGGTGCCTGGGGTTGTCGGGTCGAAGTCGGACATTTCCACTATCACCGATTTCAACCCAGCGGAGGACAAGTTCGCCTTCGATGCGGTGGGCCTCTACAATGACGGTTTTGGCGCGAACTTCGTCAACAACGCCAGCATACAGTCCGGCTACCCGGTGAGCAGCTTCTACAGTGGTGCGGCCTCAGGTGCGAACGGCGAACACGTCGTGGTAATCACTGGCGAATCTTTCAACTCTGCTTCTGAAGCCGCGAGTGCGATCTCCGGCGAGCACGCCGGCGACATCATTGTCTACCAAAGCAGCTACACCGACAGAGTCGCAACTCTGGCCTATGTCACCGCCGACAACAGCGCGCATGAATTCGTCCACCTGGGCGGTGTGGTCACCGTGGCCGACCTAGGCCTGACCGCGTCGGACTTCACCTTCGTTTGATCCAGAAAACCCATACGGAACAGCGCCCCGCCCCCCGGGGGCGGGCGCTTTCCGTTTCCGCTACTTGCGATGGGCCGGGGCGCCCGGGAGCAGTCGCAGCGTGTACAGCTTGACGAAGCCCTGCACGTCGCGCTGGTCGTACACCGAAATCTCCCTGAAGGCGTGGAGGCGGAAGCCTGTTCGGGCCCTTGCGGCCGGCCACGATGACGTTGCCCTTCCAAACCTTCAGCCGGACGGTGTTGTTGTTGACCCGCTCCATTAGATGCCAAACCAAACATATTCGGCGGGAGCACTGATCCTGAATCAGCGAGCGGATGCAGTCGGTCGCCGCTCGGGGAGCAATATGGGGAGCTGGGTCGCCAGATCCTCACGGAGACCTACGTGAGTAACCATTCCTTGAAGGATTCAGCTTTGAGACCTTTCCCTCTGACTTCCGCTATTTGGGGAATTCTGTTGATCAGCGGCGTGGTGAACGTGCTTGCGCTGATCTCGCCGCTGTTCATGCTTCAGGTCTACGACCGCGTTCTGGCAAGTGGCAGCGTATCGACGCTAGTGGGGCTCGTCGTGCTTGCTACAGGGCTTTATGCGTTCCAGTGCCTGCTCGACATTTTGCGCGCGCGCGTGCTGCTGCGGATTGGCGAGCGTTTCGATGAACAGTTTTCCGGACGCGTTCACGATGCGATCGTTCGCCTTCCGCTTTCAACGCGCATGCCGGGCGACGGCTTGCAGCCGCTACGCGATCTCGACAATGTTCGCGGATTCTTAGGTGGAAACGGCCCGACAGCGTTCTTCGATCTGCCATGGATGCTGCTTTATCTTGGCATTTGCTTCCTCTTTCATTTCTGGATCGGCATGACGGCACTTGTCGGGGCGATCGGTCTCACATCTCTGACACTTCTTGCCAACACTCTCTCGCAACGACCGATACGCGATACCATTGCCCACAACATGGCACGCAATGGTCTACTGCAAGCAGCGCGTTGCAATGCCGAGGTCGTGCAAGCTCTCGGTCTCGGAAAGCGGATCGCTGCCCGATGGCACACGGCCAATGCCAAGTATCTGGCCGCCAGCCGGAAAGCCGGGGACGTGGCAGGTGGGCTGGGTGCCATTTCAAAGTCGCTGCGCGTGCTGCTGCAATCGGCCATTCTTGCCGTCGGCGCGTACCTTGTGATCAGGCAGGAGGCTACGGCCGGGGTCATGATTGCAAGTTCGATCATGATGGGGCGTGCGCTGGCTCCGGTCGATCTGGCCATTTCAAGCTGGAAACCCTTCCTCATGGCGCGCCAGGGTTGGGCGCGGCTGGAGGACCTCCTGGGAAAGGTTCCTGAAACCGCTCCTGTTATGCCAATGCCTGCACCTGAACGCGAACTCCGCCTCGAAGGCCTGACAATCGTTCCGCCCGGCGAAAGGAAGCCGACCGTGACCGGCCTTGCGTTTGCCGTTCAGGCGGGAAGCGCACTCGGGATCATCGGTGCATCGGGTTCGGGCAAGTCGACACTCTCGCGCGCCATCGTCGGCGCATGGACGCCGGTCGCCGGAAAGGTTCGCATCGACAGCGCAAGCCTCGATCAATGGGACCGGGAAGCGCTAGGCCGTCATATCGGCTATTTGCCGCAAGGTGTTGAACTGTTCGACGGCACCATTGCCGAAAACATCGCTCGTTTTGAAGATAATCCTGACCCTGAGGCTATTGTCACCGCGGCGAAAGCAGCGGGCACGCACGAACTGATCCTCCGATTTGAGCACGGCTACGAAACTCCGATTGGTGAGGCCGGATCGGCACTTTCCGCCGGGCAGCGCCAGCGTATCGGTCTTGCCCGTGCTCTTTATCGAGACCCTTTCCTTGTTGTGCTGGATGAACCCAATGCCAATCTCGATGCGGAAGGCGAGGCTGCGGTCGTCAAGGCGATCGCCTCCGTGCGCGGGCGCAAGGGCATTGCGGTTGTCGTCGCCCATCGGCCGAGCGCCATCCGCGCCGTGGATTTTGTGTTGGTCATGGAAGGTGGACGGCAGCGAGCATTCGGTGCGCGTGATGAAGCGCTTTCCAAAGTCTTGAAGAGGGCAGCGATGGCACCAGGCGCTGGCGTCAAGGCCATCGAGTCTACACAGGATAACGTGGGAGAGCGCGCTGACATGGAGGATCCCGGTGGCCGGCATTCATCAGAATAATGACGTTTCCAGCTCCATTCGCCGGCACCTGGTGGCGGGCCTTCTGGCGAGCGTGATCTTTGTTGGAGGAGCCGGAGCCTGGGCGGCCTTCACGAATCTCTCCGGTGCGGTTGTCGCGTCCGGACACTTTGTCGTCGATTCCTATGTGAAGAAGGTGCAGCACCCGACCGGCGGGGTGGTGGGAGAAATCCTAGTGAGCGAAGGTGATAAAGTAAAAGCCGGCGACATCCTCATGCGGCTCGACGCCACCCAGACGCGCGCCACTCTCGCTGTAGTCACCAAGCGGCTCGATGAGCTGGCCGCCAACCTGGCACGACTCGAAGCTGAGCGTGACGATCTGGCGGAGATCGCCTTCCCGGACTGGCTGCTCGCCCGCAGAGATGTTCCGGACGTAGCTTCGGCAGTACATGGCGAGACGCGGCTGTTCGAATTCCGCAGACAATCCCGCGACGGAAGGCAGGCGCAGCTAGCGGAACGCATCACTCAATATGAGCACGAGATCGAGGGGCTCAAGGCGCAGGAAATCGCTTGTGAGAAAAGCACCGAGATTCTCCAAAAGGAAATTGCTGCCCTGAGTGGGCTGCGCGACCAAGGCATTGTCTCGGATCAACGCTTGAACAGCCTGAAGACGCAGGTTGCCACTTTCGGCGGCGAACGCGGTGAGAAGATTGCACATCAGGCACAGACGGCAGCCCGCATAGCCGAAACGCGCCTGCAGATCCTACAGATCGATCCGGATTTCAAGACGGAAGTCGGCCAGGAGCTCAGAGAGGTTCAGGCGCAGGTTGGGGAGTATGTTGAGCGCAAGGTGGCGGCTGAACAGGAACTGCGACGGATCGATATTGTCGCGCCGCAGTCAGGCGCCATTCAACAACTCGCAGTTCATACGGTCGGAGGAGTGATCACGCCCGCCGATCCGATTATGCTAATCGTGCCGGAAGGCGACGATCTTGCGCTTGAAGCACGAATCACCCCGAAGGACATCGACCAAATCCAGCTTGGTCACAAGGCCGTGCTGCGGATGTCAGCCTTCAATCTGAGGACCACGCCGGTATTGAACGGATATGTCAGCCGGATCGCAGCCGATCTGGCGACGGACGAAAAAAACGGCGTTTCGTATTACCTGGTGCGTCTGTCGGTTCCGCATGCGGAACTGACGAAGCTCAAGGACCTGACGCTCGTGCCCGGCATGCCGGCCGAAGCGATGATCCAGACGGGCGAGCGTACGGCGCTTTCTTATTTTGTGAAGCCGCTGTCGGACCAAATCAGTCGCGCATTCCATGAGGAATGAAAGTAATCCACACAAATATTTTGTTTGTATTCTTGTTGGTTGTTACGCATGCATGAGAGTCATAACCGTCTGAAAACACAGCCATACTTTCCTCAGTTGGATTCCGCCTCTGACTCAGATTCGTGGTTCCGCGGTCATTTTGCCCTTCCAAGTCGCCGACCATTCAGTTCTTGGCCTCGAGCGCATTAAGATACCCATCATCGTACACAAAGG
The DNA here is from genome assembly GCF_040320585.1 of Mesorhizobium sp. M0663. NCBI lineage: Bacteria > Pseudomonadati > Pseudomonadota > Alphaproteobacteria > Hyphomicrobiales > Phyllobacteriaceae > Mesorhizobium > Mesorhizobium sp. M0663. The sequence goes on along the minus strand of NZ_JAMYPX010000011.1, from coordinate 54,065 downwards.
CTGGAAAAGAGTCCGGTGTCTTGAGCGATCCTGAGGTCTGGAGACCTAGGGTGAGCCTGCAAGCACAGGGCTAGGACATGATTGAGCGTCTGCAATATTCGGACAGGTACATAGGAAGACAGGCAGGCGTCAAAAACGCGCTTTCAACGCGCTAAACCGATGCTACGCACCCCGAGCGTCTTGCCGCCCTCGCTCCCGCCGGTAGGAATCAATCGCGAGCAGGCTGCGACGTTCATCGGCGTAAGCTCAACGACCTTTGATGAAATGGTCCAGGACGGCCGGATGCCGCAGCCACGAATGCCGAGCAAGGGGCGCATTGTTTGGGACGTCGAGGAACTTGTATTGGCCTTTCGAAAGCTCCCTCACCGCCAAATCGGAGGAGCACCAAAGCTTGACGAAGATTCGCCGCCACTAGACAATCCTTGGGATCGAAAACCACGAACATGACGGATGAGCCGGTGAAAATCGATCTTAAGGGCGTAGTGAAGGACACTGATCGCCACGGCAATGATCGGTACTATTTTCGCGCACCGGGTCGGAAGAAGGTCCGGCTCCGTGAACCGACCGGCAGCGACGAGTTCCTCGAGGAACTGCGCTGCGCACGCGCCGAGGTCTCTTATGTTCGGCCCGGCACTCTTCCCGAGATTTGCCGGCGCCTCCCCAAGCCTTCCGAGCCAGCGAAGAAAGGCACGTTACTGTGGCTTTGCCAGGAGTATTACCGTCGGGGCGGCACGGAAATCACCCAAGACACTATGGCGCGCCGACGAGCAATTCTGGAGCGCGTATGCGAATTACCTCATCCCCTCGAAGGTGAGCCGGATCCTCAGTATCCCACCAAGGGATCTCTGCCATTCGCCGGTATGAAAAGGTCTCATGTTAAGGAGATCAGGGACACCAGGCTCGACGCCCTTGGCGCCGCAAACAATATCGTAAAAGCCATCAGCGCGATGTTTGAGTGGGCAAAGGACACAGAGATTCCGGGCGTCGACTCCAATCCCGCCCGCGGCATCAGACGGCTGAAGAGCGGCGACGGCTGGCACACATGGGACTTGTCGGAGATCGTTCAATATGAGAAGCGGCATCCGCTGGGTACCGCAGCCAGACGTGCGCTCTCGATCTTCATGTTTACTGGCCTGCGGTTGTCGGACGTCGCGATCTTCGGTCGACAGCACATCACGCTCGTCTACAACGAGGAGACCGAGCAGTGGGAGAAGTGGATCAGAATTAAGCCTGGGAAGACCAGTCGTAACAAGGATGCGGTGTTGGTGGAGCTCCCGCTTCTGCCCGAACTAGAGGCGGAACTTGAGCACACGCCGTCAGACCAGATGACATTCCTGGTCAATGAATATGGTCGCCCGTTCTCGGAGAACGGTCTGGGCAACAAGATGCGCCAGTGGTGTGACCAAGCTGAGCTGCCGCACTGCAGTGCTCATGGAATTCGGAAGGCCGGCGCGACGATCGCCGCTGAGAACGGCGCGACGCACGAGCAGCTGAAGGCGATATATGGGTGGACTACGTACCAGCAGCCCGACCACTACATCAAGAAAGCGCGTCGCCGGAAGGTAGCGAGAGCGGCGAAATACCTGCTGGTTATCGATCGAAAAGAGAACAAAATTGTCCCACTTTCTGAGGGGGTTGAAAGAGGTGGGACAAAAATGGCCAAAAAATCCAATTAAATCAACGGCCACAAAAGCCAGTGGTGGGCCCGGAGGGACTCGAACCCCCAACCAAGCGGTTATGAGCCGCCGGCTCTAACCATTGAGCTACAGGCCCCACGGCGCTGGATTAGTGTTTTTCCCTGAACCGCACAAGGCTTTCCGAGGGCTTTCCGAGCAGGCGTTCCAAGGGGGCTGGCAGAGATCGCCCAAATCAGCCCATATTGATAACCTATTGCACGTCGCCCATTGGACGCCGGCCAACACTCGGCTGTCTTGGGATCCCAGATCGAGGAGATTTCATGACCAGACGTATTTTGCCCCTGGCGATTGCCGCAGCAATCGCATTTCCGGCGATCGCGGCCGCCGCCGATTCGCCACCGCCGCCGCGTATCGTCGTCACCGGTGAAGGCGAGGCGGCGATAGCACCCGATCTGGCTCTGCTGACGCTCAGCGTCATGCGCGAAGCCAAGACGGCACGTGCAGCGCTCGACGCCAATAACGACGCCATGGCCGCGGTGATCGCTGCAATGAAATCGTCCGGCATCAAGGAGCGCGACCTGCAGACCGCGGGCATCCAGATCAATCCGCGCTATAACTACACCAATAAGCCCGACGGCAGCCAGGAGGCCGAGCTTGTCGCCTACCAGGTGACCAACACGCTGTCGGTGCGCATCCGCGACATCGACAAGACCGGCGACATTCTCGACAAGGCGGTGTCGCTCGGCGTCAACCAGGGCGGCGGCATCTCCTTCTCCAACGACGATCCGGCGGCAGCCGTCACCGAGGCGCGCAAGAAGGCCGTCGCCAATGCCATGGCCAAGGCCAAGACGCTGGCCGAAGCGGCCGGCGTCGGCATCGGCCGGGTCCTGGAAATCACCGACCAGAATTTCGCACCACCGCCGATGCCGATCAACGCCAAGGCATTCGATGCCGCCGGTGCGTCGGTCCCGGTGCAAGCCGGCGAAAATTCCTATACCGCACAGGTGACGTTGACTTTCGAATTGAAATGATCATCGCTTGCAGCATGAAAAACCCCGGAGGATCGATCCTCCGGGGTTTTTTGAGCCGCGCCCTTCCGTCCTGGCGGAAAGGGCTCCGCTACTCTACCGGCTGCAAGTCAGCCGGCCGCAGGCCCGAAGACCTTAGCGATAGATGATCGGACAGCCGCGCTCGTTGGCGAATACGATCACGACGCGGTCGCCATACTGGCGGCCGGCGACCTTGACCGTGCGGCGGTTGATGTCGATGATGCGGGCGCGGTGCAGGCCCATGCGTTCGGCCTTGTCGATGGCACGCTCCGGCGAACAGGACCGGCGCCAGCCGCCATGACGGCGGTGTTCGCGATAGTAACCATCATCTTCGTCGCCGGTATAGACGCCGACGCGCGGATCCTGGTTGTTGCCGAAGCCGAGATAAATGCTGTCAGCATGAGCGGGGATGGCAGCAAGCGTGCCAAGGCCGACAAGAGCCGAAAGAGCCGCCGTCTTGATGGTGTTGAACATTGTCTTCTCTCCTTGTTGAGGGTTTCCACCCGTTTTCGTCGAACCGATGGGAGGAGAATGCACCCGCCTGTCTGAATTTTTTGCGAACCGGCCATTCATCCCCCGTTCATGCGGCAAGAATGGGCCAGCCGTTAGTCTCTCCGTTTCTGGAACCGTTCTATGCAGGGCAGATGGGGAACGTACCCTTTTGCCATGGTTCCCGGTCTTCGTTACCGCAGGAAATCCTAAGGCTCGTCCGCGAGCATATGGTCGAAATAGTCGTCCGGCTCGGCAAGGTCGGTCTCGCTGGCGCTGACCCGGCCGCGCATCGAGATGCCGGCCTCGTGCACGGTCTCGTCGCTTCCAGACACCAGCCTGTGCCACCAATAGAGGTCGCGGCCCTCGGCGACCAGCCGGTAAGCGCAGGTCTTGGGCAGCCAGCTGATGGTGCGCACATTCTGCGGCGTCAGCCCGACGCAATCCGGAACACGCGCCAGCCGGTTGGCATAGTCGGAGCAGCGGCAGCTTCCAGCGTCGAACAGCCGGCAGCCGACGCTGGTCCAGTAGATCTCTCCGGTGTCCTCGTCTTCGAGTTTGGACAGGCAGCATTTGCCACAACCGTCGCAGAGTGATTCCCACTCGGCCGGGGTCATCGCCTCGAGCGTCTTGGTCTTCCAGAACGGCTTTTCCATCGTCGGCATGTGGCCCTCGGACGCGTCAAGGTCAAGCACGGCAACCGTGCACCCTCGTCCGAACCATACGCCGGGACCATACGCCGGAACATACGCCAGGACCATACGCCAGGACCATACGAATGACATGAAGTCGCCTTCAAAACGCCGGTCAATCGCCCTGTGCCACCGCTAGAACCTACAAACAGGAACCAAACATGGTTGCTGAAAGTTTGGGCAGGGATGGGACGCCACAAGGAGTGTTTATGATGAAACGCCAACCATGGATTCTGGCAGGCACGGCGCTTGGCCTGTTGATGGCGTCCGCGCCGTTAGGCGCGTTCCCGCTGCAAGGCAATGCCGCATTCAGCCCCGTGCAACGTACCGCAGCGCCGCTCATCCCAGTGCAATCGAGTTGCGCCGAGGGCGAGTCGGCGGAGGCCTGCGCGCAAAGCCAGCAGGCAGAGCAGCCCAGAAAGAAGAAGCGCGACCAGCAGCAGCAAACGGAATCCGCTCCGGCCGAGCAGGCGGCTCCAGCCGAGTCCGAGCAACCCCGCAAGAAGCGGCGCAATCAGCAGCAGCAAACAGAATCCGCTCCGGCCGAGCAGATCGCTCCAGCCGAGTCCGAGCAACCCCGCAAGAAGCGGCGCAATCAGCAGCAGCAAACAGAATCCGCTCCGGCCGAGCAGATCGCTCCGGCCGAGACCGAGCAACCCCGCAAGAAGCGGCGCAATCGGCAGCAGATCGAAGCGGCCCCATCGGAACAACCGGCCGAGCAGGCAGCGCCGGCAAACGACAACCAGCCCAACGTCAATCCGCGCAAGAAGAAGCAAAAACAGAACCAGCAGATCGAGGCTGCCCCGGCAGAACAGGCTCCGACTGTCGAGCCCGGACAAAAGCCGGGCAAGCGCAAGAAGCCTGCTGAATTGACCGGACCCGCCACGGAGGCGGAAGGCCAGCCGGCGCCGACCAATAAGGAAGCGACCCCACAGGCCCAACCGGCTCCGACCGAGCAGCAGGCCGCTCCCGTCCAGGGCGAACAGCCCCAGGACAAGATCAAGAAACGTGGCAAGAGGCCTGTCGGCGAACAGCCGGTGACAGGAGAGCAACAGCCCTCGACCGGCGAACAGCCTTCGACTGGCCAGGCCGCGCCTGTCCAGGGTGAAAATCCGGTCCAGGGTGAAGCCCAGGCCAATCCGAACGAGGCACCTGTTCTGGACAGCCAGAAGGATGTCTTGCGCAAGCGCAAGGGTGGCAAGGAGCGCGGCCAAAATGCCGGTAAGCAGCAGGGCAACCAGCCCGCCCAGCAGGGCGAGAACCAGGTCGAACCCCCGAAGCCGGCTCCGGTCGATCAGGGGCCGCCACCCACCGACGACCGGGCAGCCCAGCGGGAGATCAAGCCTGAAAAGATCGTTCCGGTGACCGAGGAAAAAGGCAAGCGCGTCGAGCGTGCGCCGGACATCGAGGATGTTCGCCGCCGTCCGCGCCCCCAGGGCGCCAACGTCGTCAGGGAATTCGGCGACCGCGTCATCCTCCAGTTCAACAACCAGACGTTCGTGGAAAGCAGCGATGCACCGCGCATGCACCGCGGCGCCAGGAATGTCTATTATGAGGACCTGTCGGGCGATCGCACCCGGGAAATCGTCGAGCGTGACAATGGTGTCCGGATCGTCACCATCCGCAACCGCTACGGCGACGTCATCCAGCGTTCACGCATCGCGCCCGACGGCCGCGAATATGTGCTGAGCTATGTCGACGAGCGGAACTATGACGATGATGCAGACTGGCGCGACCCGGGCGACGACCTGCCGCCGATGCGCCTTACCATCCCGCAAGAGGAATACATTCTGGATTCCGAAGAGGTCGAGGATCCGGACGACTACTACACCTTCCTCGAACGGCCGCCGGTCGAGAGGGTCCAGCGCCTCTATTCGATCGACGAGGTCAAGCGCTCGGCCCGCGTGCGCGACATCGCCCGCCGCATCGACCTCGACACGCTCAACTTCGAATTCGGTTCGGCCTCGATTTCCGACACCGAGGTCCAGAAGCTGGAGGGTGTTGCCAACGCCATGGACAAGCTGCTGAAGAAAAACCCGGCCGAGAGCTTCCTGATCGAGGGCCATACCGACGCTGTCGGCACACCGGAAGCGAACCTTGCTCTGTCCGACCGCCGCGCCGAGGCGGTCGCCGAAGCCTTGACCAACGCCTTTGGCATCCCGCCGGAGAACCTGACGACGCAGGGCTATGGCGAGGAGTATCTCAAGGTCAACACGTCGGGACCCAACCGCGAGAACCGCCGCGTCGCCATCCGCCGGATTACCCCCCTGGTAGCGCCGGTGGCCAGCGCCCAATAAACCGCAATGTGAACCGCGCGATTTGATCAACCATTGAATCGCGCGGTCATCAATCTTGAAACGCGCGGTTACCCATCCCAGATTCTGGAAAGGGCGTTCCCTGCCCTGTCCCGACTCCAGCGGGACACACGAGCCCCGCCGGTTCCCCTCCCCGGCGGGGTTTCGTTTTTTTGCAACCTTGCAAACCGCCGCAGCCTGCCCGAAATACGGCACTCCGACAACGGAGCCCGAATCGCCGCATGAAGCGCCTCGAACTCGCCATCGAATCGATCATTCTCGCCTCGCGCTGGCTGCTGGTCGCCTTCTATCTCGGACTGGGTGCGGCACTTGCCATCTATGCCGTGTCCTTCGGCAAGAAGCTGTTCGAGTTCGTCTCCGTCGCCTTCACGCTCGATGACACCGACACCATCCTGAAAATACTCGGCCTCATCGATGCCGCGCTGGTCGCCTCACTGGTGGTGATGGTGATCATCTCGGGTTACGAAAACTTCGTCAGCCGCTTCGATGAAAATGACGGCAAGGTGCATTGGCTGGGCACGATCGATGTCGGCTCGCTGAAGGTCAAGGTCGCCTCGACAATCGTAGCGATCTCCTCGATCCACCTCTTGCAGGTGTTCCTGAACTCGGTCTCCTACACGACCGACCAGCTGATGTGGCTGACCATCATTCATCTGGCCTTCGTTCTGTCGGCACTGATGCTTGCCTATATCGACCGGCTGATGGGTCTTGGCAAAGCCAAGAAAGCCGAGGAGTGAGCACGCGTCTGTGCCGGTCTTTTGAGAGATACTTCTGTAGCGAGATACTTTCCGTCAGTAGATACCTTTGATTTTGGTATCCGACCGGCCGAACACCTCGTCCGGCACAAAAAAGTCGCCGGCGAGCGGGCCTGTCGCACCCGGCGCATAGGCCGAGAAATCGCTGACGCCCTCAGCGCGCAGCACTTCTTCGTCAATGTAGAAATTGCCGGTCGCCTCACGCGACGGCCTGACCAGGATGGCGTATGCCGCATCGGCCATGATGTCGGGCGAACGGCTCATCGCCGCCACCGTCGCCCCGCCCAGGAGGTTACGCACCGCCGCCGTGTCGATGGTCGAGATCGGCCATAGCGAATTGACCGCAATGCCGTCCCTGGCGAACTCGGCGCTCATGCCCAGCGTGCACATCGACATGCCGAACTTTGCCATCGTGTAGGCGACATGGTTCTTGAACCACTGGGCCCTCATGTCAAGCGGCGGCGCCAGATTCAAGATGTGAGGATTTTCCGCCAACCTCAAGTGCGGAATGCACATTTTGGAGACGAGAAAAGTGCCGCGCGTGTTGATCTGGTGCATCAGATCGTAGCGCTTCATATCAGTCTCCAGCGTGCCGGTGAGTTGGATGGCACTGGCGTTGTTGACGCAGATATCGATGCCGCCGAACCTCTCCACGGTCTTGGCGACCGCTTCGGCGACCTGTTCTTCATCCCGAATGTCGCACAGCACCGGCAGCGCCTTGCCGCCGGCCTGCTCGATCTCGTGCGCCGCCGTGTAGATCGTCCCGGGCAGCTTCGGATGCGGCTCGGCGGTCTTGGCCGCGATCGTCACATTGGCGCCATCGCGCGCGGCGCGCAGCGCAATCGCCAGCCCGATGCCGCGCGACCCGCCGGAGATGAAAAGCGTCTTTCCCTTGAGCGACATCCTTGCGCCTTCCTTCAACATGAAAGACACGATCCTTGCGCGGCTGAGAACCGCCGCGCAAGGCCCAACACACCGGATGCGGGTTACGCTGCGTCGGCCTTGAGACAATCTGAGCTAGACCAGCACCAGGCCCTGCCGCATGGCGATGGCGATCGCATCGGTGCGGTTGGCGGCACCGAGCTTCGTCAGGATCGCTGCGACATGGAACTTCGCCGTATGCACGGAGATGTTCAGCCGCCGCGCGATGACCTTGTTGGGGGCGCCCTCGGCCAGCAGCGCCAGCACTTCGCTCTCGCGCGGCGAAAGCGTCGGCCGGACGATCTGCTCGTCGGTCAGTTCCTCTTCGAACCGGTCGCTGTCATGGAAGATCAAATCGTGATGCCGATCGGATAGAGCATGGCTGTCGCGCGAAATCCGGTAGCCCGCAGCCGCGAGCCGCGCGGCGGCGGCGATCAGCAACTCGTCCGCTTGCACCGGCAGCACGGCAAACACTGTATCGGCCGGCCGTTCGCGGGCCGCTCGCGACGATAGCAGCACGCGAGGCATAGCCGCGTCGACGAGCCCGCCTTGTAGCCCATGATCATCGACGATGGCGACATCCGCCGCCTCACGCCCGTCGACTTCGCCGGCCAGAACCGGCCGCAGATCATCGGTCGCGGCGAGAACGGCGGACAGACTTCGCGCGCGCTCGACGTCACCGAGCGCGATCAGCACCGTCAGCCGTCTGCCAGCGACCTCACCGCTTACCATCTATCCCTCAGCTCAGTGGCTTTTCACCGATGGTCAGGGAAACCTCACGGTTCTCGCCGCCGCGCACCACGCCGAGTGTCACCAAGGCACCGGCGCTGTCCGGCCCGAGCTTGCGGATCAGCTCGCGCGGGCCATGCACCGTCTCTGCGTTCCACGACACGATGATGTCGCCGAGACTGAGACCGGCTGATTTCGCCGGCCCGTTATCGTCGAGGCTCATCACCATGGCGCCCTGGGTATCACCATTGCGGACCGGATGCAGGCCGGCGCCAAGATAGCCGCGCGCCACATGACCCTTCTCGCGCAGCGTCGTGACTGCCCGCTCGATCGTTTCGTAAGGCATGACCAGCGCCCGCCGGCGTGGCCCGAACAGCAGCATGCCGATCAGTCCACCCTTGGCGTCGAGCACAGGGCCACCCTCGAAACGGCCGCCGGCATTGACGGCAAGGTTGATGCGCCGGTCGATCGTGCCGCCGCGCATTGAACGCCAGGCCGGGCCGACCTCGCCGACCGTGCCGAAGGTAGCGAGCGAGGTGCCGTCGCTATTGCCCGCCACGACCGCCAGGTTGCCCGGCCGCACCGCATCCGCCTTTACCAGTGACGGGGCGCCCGGCGCGCCGGCCGGTTTCAAAACGGCCGTGCCGGTGGACGGGTCGCGGCCGACCAGTTCCGCCTTGACGGCTTCGCCCGAAGAAAACGTCAGCTCGATCTCCTCGCCGGCCTCGACCGCCTCCTCGGCAGTGACGAAATAGCCGTCCCGCCAGTGGAAAGCAGTTGACGTCCGGTGGTGGGTCGCGAAGCTGGCCGTCGCTGGTGCCGCGGCTGCCGCGATGTCGGCAATGGCGTCGGAAAACGTGCTCAGATTGAAATCGCTCATGATCTGTCTCCTGGGTTCTTCGTGACCCAGATATCGCCCGGCAGGACGTTGGCGGATACTCGCCTGACGGCTAGTTTGGGCATGTGACTGGCCATCTGGTCAGGTCGCGGCCGGTCCGGCCGCTCCGCACATATAGGCATTGTTCATCTTGTTCCAAACGGAGCCCTCGGATGGCCCTGCCCGCCCAGCAATTGCAATATGACGATGCCCTTCTCGATGCCTATTCGGCGACGGTCGCCGATGCCGTCGACCGCATCGGGCCCGCCGTCTGCCGCATCGAGCGCATCGGTGGCCCGGGCGGCCATGGCTCCGGCTTCGTCATCGCGCAGGACGGGCTGGTCGTCACCAACTTCCACGTCGTCGGCGATGCGCGCAGCGTGCGCGTATCAATGCCGGATGGCGCCTCCAGGGAAGGCCGCGTGCTCGGCCGCGATCCCGACACCGACATTGCGCTGGTGCGCGCCGACGGCAACTTTGCCGACGTCGCGCCGCTTGGCGATTCCAAGCGATTGAGGCGCGGCCAGATTGCTATTGCCATCGGCAATCCGCTCGGCTTCGAATGGACCGTCACCACTGGCGTCGTCTCGGCACTCGGCCGCTCGATGCGTGCCTCCACCGGCCGGCTGATCGACGACGTCATCCAGACCGACGCCGCGCTCAACCCCGGCAATTCCGGCGGACCGCTGGTGTCCTCGGCTGGCGAGGTGATCGGCGTTAACACCGCGATGATCCACGGTGCGCAAGGCATCGCCTTCGCGGTTGCCTCCAACACCGCCAATTTCGTCATCTCGGAAATCATCCGCTTCGGCCGTGTGCGCCGTGCCTTCATCGGCGTTTCCGCCGACACCACCAACCTGCCGCGCCGCGCAGCCCTTTTGTCGCAAGTATCGAGCAGCACGGCGGTGCGCCTGCGCACCGTCGAAAAGAACAGCCCGGCGGCCAAAGCCGGCCTCAGGGAAGGCGACATTATTGCCGCCATCGACGGCCGTCCGGTCACCGGCGTCGACGATCTGGTGCGCATGCTCGACGCCGAGCGAATCGGCCGCGAGACACTGTGCACGGTGGTGCGCCGCTCCGGCATTACTCAGGTCACCGTGATGCCGTTGGCGCGGGCGAGTTAGCGCGCCGCAGCACCCTGCGCATATTGCGCCATAAATTCTGGGCTCGGCGGGATCGGCCTGATCACGTCGATCAGCACGCCATTGGGATCCCTGGTGATGAAATGGCGCTGGCCGAAGGGTTCGTCGCGTAGCGTCCGCAGGATCGGCAGGCCAGCGGCGGTGATCCGCTTATAGATGGCATCCGGATCCCTGACCTCGAAATTGATCAGCAGGCCAGATGTGCGGCCCCGCCCTTCCTCCGGGATCGTCTCATGATCGCCCTGGACGATGCCGAGGTTGACGCGACGGTCTTCGGCCGAGCGCAGATGCACGTACCAGTCGGCCTCAAACAGCGGCTTGAAGCCGAAATGCGCAACATAAAAGGCTGCCGTGCCGGCAACGTCGCTCGTCATCAGCACCGGATAATAGCTCGTCGTCCTCATCTTTCCTTCTCCCGGCAAATAACATACAGTCTGCAGGTAAATGGAATTAACATACAGGCTGCATGTATGCAACAAGGATCCGCTCGTCGGTCCAACCGTGATCGCACCGCCGCGACACGCGCCGAGCTCATCGCCGCGGCTCGCAAACTGTTCACCGAAAAGTCCTATGCCGAGACCGGCACACCCGAGATCGCCGCCGCTGCCGGCGTCACGCGCGGCGCGCTCTATCATCACTTTGCCGACAAGCAGGCGTTGTTTGCCGCTGTGGTCGAACAGGAGGCGCAAGCCGTCTCGGAAGAGATCGAACGCGCGTCGCCGCCTTCGCTATTTGCCCGCGATGCGCTGATTGCCGGCTCGGATGCCTATCTGGCTGCCATGCGTGCGCCCGGCCGTACGCGGCTCTTGCTGCTTGATGGCCCGGCCGTGCTGGGCCGCGCCGCCATGGATGCGATCGACAATCGCCATGGCAACCGTTCGCTGCGCGAAGGCCTTGTTGCCGCGATGCGCTCGCACTCCATGACGAGACTGCCTGTGGAAGCACTGACCGCTTTGCTCGCAGCCGCCTTCGACCGCGCAGCGCTCGCCATCGAAACTGGAGCATCGATCGAGGACTATCGCGCCGTTCTCATGGCGCTGATCGACGGCCTGTCTCCGGCTGCTCCTCAGGTATCTCACCCGGTTCGAACTCGTTGAAACAGCCTAGCTGGCGCTTGAACTGGTCGATCAGCCAGGCGGCCGCCGGTTTCGGGCTGCGATCGGCGCGGTGCATGGCATAGAGCGGCGAGCGGACTTCGCTGTAAGGCTCGAGATCGAGTTCGACGAGCCGGCCGGTCGCCAGATCATCGGCAATCAGCCATCGCGGCAGCCCGCCCCAGCCCAGCCCCTCGCGCATCAGCACGTGCTTGGTGCGCACATCCGTCAGCCGCCAGGTGCGGTAGGCGAAGACGCCATAGTCACGCCCGCGCGTACGCTCGGACTGGTCCGAGACGACCAGTTGGATGTGTTCGCGGACATCCTCTAGCGCCACTGGTCTCGGCAGCAGCGCCAGGGGGTGATCAGGCGCTGCGGCTGGCACCAGGGAGAAGAAGCCGATGCGAAGCAGATTCACGTCCGTCTCACCCAGAAGCCCCCCGATGCCGAGATCGGCCTGTCCGCCGACAACATGATCGAGGATAAGGCCAAGCGAGCCGATATGGAGACGCAGCGTCACGGCCGGGAACTGCGCCTCGAATGCCTTTAGCACCCGAACCAGAACCGGCGACGGTAGCGTCACGTCGACCGACAGCGTAACTTCCGCCTCCAATCCCTGCCGGTATCCGTCGACACGCGAGCGGATGCGTTGCAGCACGCCGACCATGCGCCGCGCATCTTCCAGCGTCGCCTTGCCGACATCGGTCAGTTGCGGTTCACGCGTGCCCTCGCGCTCGAACAGCTTCAGCCCGAGCTGCGCTTCGAGGTTGGCGATGGCGTAGCTGATCACCGATTGCGCGCGATTCAATTTGCGCCCGGCGGCCGAGAAGCTGCCGGTCTCGGCCACCGCAACCAGGATCTGCAGTTGGTCAAGCGTCGGGTTCGGTTGCATCGTTCAATCCACATTTTAGATGGATAATATACAAAATACACCAGTTTTTCAAATGGGTCTGCGCACACATATTTGCCAGGAGATTTTAATCCAACCCTGGAGACCCCATTATGTCCATCCTTCTTGTCACATCGAGCCCGCGCGGCGCTGCCTCGCACTCGACCCGAATTGCTACTGAATTCGCTGAAAAGCTTGTTGCCGCCGATCCGTCGAACACGCTTGTCGTGCGCGACCTCGTCGCCAATCCGTTGCCGCACATCGATGCCGATTATGCGACCGGCATCTACACGCCGGCCGAAGCGCGCACCTCACGCCAGGCTGAAGTCGTTGGCGTCTCCGATGTCGTGCTGGATGAACTATTCGCGGCCGATACGGTGATTCTCGCCACCGGCTTCATCAACTTCAACATCTCCTCGACGCTGAAGTCCTGGGTCGATCACATTGCCCGTTCCGGCAAGAGCTTTGCCTATGGCGAGAACGGCCCCAAGGGGCTCGTCACCGGCAAGAAGGTCTACATCGTACTGGCTTCGGGCGGCATCTATTCCGAAGGTGCGGCCGTGCAGTTCGATCACGCCATTCCCTACCTGCGCAGCGTGCTTGGCTTCCTCGGCATGACCGATGTCGAGGTCATCCGCATCGAAGGGGTCGGCATGGGCGCCGATGCGGTGGCAGCAGCGCTGGCCAAGGCCTCGACCAAGGTCGACGCCATTGTGGCTGCGACCGGAAATGCCGAGCGCGTGGCCACCGCGGCATAAAGCGTCAGCATCGTCTGAATTGTACAAGGGCAGGCGCCGGCGCCTGTCCTTGTTGTCGTTGGCGACAACCTATTGTGGTGGGCCACACAACCGCCATTGGTTATTCCGCTTGTCTGCGCTATCGGTCGCGGATGTTCCTTTCCGTTGCCACAACGCACCGTCCGGCCACCGATCTCGGTTTCTTGCTGCACAAGCATCCGGATCGCCTGCACGAGACCGACCTGTCTTTCGGCAAGGCGTGGCTGTTCTATCCCGAGGCAACCGAAGACCGTTGCGAGGCTGCACTCCTGCTCGATGTCGATCCTGTGGGACTGGTGCGGGGCAAGGGCCAGGCAGAAGGCCTGCTCGACCAATATGTGAACGACCGGCCTTACGCAGCATCATCCTTCCTGTCGGTGGCGCTGAACAAAATGCTGCGGACGGCGATGACCGGTATATCGAAGGAGCGCCAGGAACTGGCCGACAGCGAACTGCCGCTGGAAGCCGTGGTTACTCCACTGCCAATGCGCGGCGGTGAGGTTCTGGTTCGAAGTTTGTTCGAACCCATGGGCTGGACAGTCGATCTGACGCCAATCGAAGGAAACGGGGGTGCTGCAGGCGAGCCCCGATATGGCCATCTGAAGCTGACTGGCACGGGCCGACTCAGCGCCTTGTTGAACCACCTCTATGTGCTGATCCCGGTGATGGACGATGCCAAGCATTATTGGGTCGGCGAAGCAGAGATCGACAAGCTGCTGTCCAAAGGCGAAGGCTGGCTGGAAAACCATCCGGCCAAAGACCTGATCGTGCGCCGCTATCTTGGCAATCGCAGGGCCTTGACCCGCATCGCCCTGGAGCGACTGGCTCCCGAGACGGCTGGCGAGGCACAACCTGCCGAGTTGCGCGTCACGCCCGAGGAAGCGCTTGAGACGCCTATCCGGCTCAACGATCTGCGCATGGACGCAGTTGTCCACGCCATTCGGGCGACGGGAGGAACCACGGTTGCGGACCTGGGATGCGGTGAAGGCAAGCTGCTCGACAGGCTGGTGCGCGAGCGATGGATCCACAAGCTGTTCGGTCTGGATCCGGCGGCGCGCGAACTGGAATGGGCCGCAAAGCGTCTCAAGCTGAACGAATTAGGCGGGCCGCCCGAGGGCCGGGTCACGCTGCTGCATGGATCGCTGACCTACCGGGACAGCCGTTGGGCCGCAGCCGACATCGCCGTTCTGGTCGAGGTCATCGAGCATCTCGACGAGGACAGGCTGCCCCTGGTCGAACGCATCGTTTTCGGTGAGACGGCGCCCAAATCCGTCATCGTGACCACTCCGAATGCGGACTACAACGCTCTGTTTCCAAGACTGGTCTCTGGCGCATTTCGCCATCCCGATCACCGTTTCGAATGGAGCCGGGCTCAGTTCCAAGCCTGGGCGGCCAAAATCGGCGAGATCTATGGCTATGCAGCCATCTTCAGCGGTATCGGAGCCGAGGACCCGACCCTCGGCGCCCCCACACAGATGGCGGTGTTCACCCGATGAGAGAACCCGATAAGACCAACCTCACCATTCCTGACTTCGCCCTCGTCGTGCTGATCGGCTCGACCGGATCGGGCAAGTCGACTTTCGCCGCCAAGCATTTCCTGACGACCGAGATTATCTCGTCGGACCAGTGCCGGGCGCTGATCTCCGACGACGAGACCGACCAGGACGTCTCTGCGGATGCCTTCGATCTGGTTCGCGAAATAGCCGGCAAACGGCTTAAATACCGCAGGCTGGCCGTCATCGACGCCACCAATGTGCGAGCCGCCGACCGCAAGGCCTGGATTGAGCTGGCGCGCAAGTGGCACGCTTTGCCCGTCGCCGTGGTCCTCGATCCAGGCGTCGAGGTGTGCGTCGCACGCAATGCGGTGCGAGCCGACCGGCAGTTCGGCGCCGGGGTCGCCCAGCGCATGACAACCGAGATCCGCAAGGGTCTTGGCGCCCTGCAACGCGAGGGCTTCCGCCAAGTCTGGAAGCTTACCAGCGAGGCCAGCATCGACGCGGCCGAGGTGTCGCGACAGCCGCTGTGGACCGATAAGCGCGACGACCATGGCCCGTTCGATATCATTGGCGACATCCACGGCTGTTCGGATGAGCTTCATATCCTGCTCGCTCGATTGGGCTACAGCATCGTCTGGTCTGAGCATCAGGGCGACCGAACGGTCACCGTGGTCCCACCAGAGGGCCGCAAGATCGTCTTTGTCGGCGACCTCGTCGATCGCGGCCCCAACTCGCCCGACGTGCTGCGCATTGCCATGAGCATGGTCGCGGCTGGAACCGCATACTGTGTCCAGGGCAACCATGAAGGCAAACTCAGCCGCTGGCTAGAAGGCCGCAAGGTCACGGTCGCTCACGGCCTCCAGCAGACTGTCGATCAGCTAAATGCACAGGACCGAGGCCTGCGCGAGGCGCTGCCGGCCTTTCTCGACGGCCTGCGCAGCCATGTCTGGCTCGATGGCGGAGGCCTCGCCGTCGCCCATGCCGGCCTCAAGGAAGAGATGATCGGACGCGGTTCCGGCGCTGTGCGCGAGTTCGCTCTGTACGGCGAGACCACAGGCGAGACCGACGAGTTCGGGCTGCCCGTCCGCGCCGACTGGGCCGCGGCCTATCGTGGCAAGACGGCCATTATCTATGGACATACGCCCACGCTATCGGCTGAATGGGTCAACAACACCCTGTGCATCGACACCGGATGCGTATTCGGCGGCAAGCTGACGGCCTTGCGCTGGCCGGAACGCGAACTGGTCGAGGTGCCGGCAATCCAGACCTGGTCGGAGCCGATACGTCCGCTGGGCGGGTCCGGTCCCGGTAAATCGGCACAGGCCGACGCCGACGGCGTGCTCGATTATCAGGATGTCTCCGGTCGCCGTTGGATCGAGACCGGACTGAGGGGCCGGATTGTCGTGGCCGAGGAGAACGCGTCGGCAGCACTGGAGGTGATGAGCCGCTTCGCGCTCTCGCCGCAATGGCTGATCTATCTGCCGCCGACCATGTCGCCGTCCGAGACCAGCAGCCAGGACGGCTGGCTGGAACGTCCGGAGGATGCCTTCGCTTACTTCCGCGAGCGCGGCGTTGCGCAGATCGTGTGCGAGGAGAAGCACATGGGTTCGCGGGCAGTGATCGCGCTCTGCCGCAACGCGCAGGCGGCACGCAGCCGCTTCGGGGTCCCTGGCGACGAAACCGGCGCAATCTGGACCCGCACCGGACGCTCCTTTTTCAACGACAGTGCCATGACGGAGGGCCTGCTCGCCCGTCTCCGCGCCGAGGTCGACACGGCGGACCTGTGGAAGGAATTGAACAGCGACTGGCTGCTGCTGGACGCCGAGATAATGCCTTGGTCGGCCAAGGCCGGCAGTCTGATCGAAAGCCAGTATGCGCCTGTGGCCACATCCTCTGCCGCCGGTCTCAAGGCCAGCAGCGAAGCGCTGGCCCGTGCTATTGCGCGCGGCGTCGATGCAGCCGGCCTGAACGCACGCCTTGAAGACCGGGCCGTCCGCGCAGCCAAATACGCCACCGCCTGGGCGCCCTACGTATGGCCAGTTTCGGGCGTCGAGGACCTTAAGGCCGCGCCTTTCCACCTGCTGGCCAGCGAGGGACGTATTTGGTTTGACCAGGACC
The DNA here is from genome assembly GCF_040320585.1 of Mesorhizobium sp. M0663. Lineage (NCBI taxonomy): Bacteria > Pseudomonadati > Pseudomonadota > Alphaproteobacteria > Hyphomicrobiales > Phyllobacteriaceae > Mesorhizobium > Mesorhizobium sp. M0663. The sequence goes on along the minus strand of NZ_JAMYPX010000011.1, from coordinate 37,086 downwards.
ATGTCTGGCACATGTCGCTCGCGGACCGTCTGGCTGCCCGTGGCGGCGTGGTCACGCCGACTCGAAGGCGTATGGTTGATCTGGCCGACGGCGGCGCGTGTGCCGAGGCCGTCGCCTGGTGGGAAGCGCTGACTGGCTCAGGCGGCGAAGGCATGGTGGTCAAACCACGCGACTTCGTCAGCCGTGGCAAGAAGGGGCTCATCCAGCCGGCGCTGAAGGTCCGCGGCCCGGAATATTTGCGCATCATCTATGGTCCCGAATATGACGCGCCCGACAATCTCGTCCGCCTCCGAGAACGCGGCCTGGCCGGCAAGCGCAGCCTGGCGCTCCGGGAGTTCGCGCTTGGCCACGAAGCACTGACGCGATTTGTCGCCAAGCAGCCGCTACGCCGGGTTCACGAGTGTGTCTTCGCCGTGCTGGCGTTGGAAAGCGAGCCAATCGACCCAAGGCTGTAGTAGCCGATCTATCCGAAGATCTTTTCGCCTTGCTCGTCGACCAGCTGGATGCCCTTTTTGATCGAGATGTCGACGGCATCATCAAGCCCGGCAAAGCGGTCGGCGCGGATGAATTTGTGCTCCTTCATCACGCCGTCGATCTCCTTCGAAACCACGCCGCAGGTCTGGTACTGGCCCTCCGCCTTGTAGGGCGTGGCGCTGATCAAAAATCCCTTGTGCTCGATCTGCTTTGCCGGCGCCGCTGTCTTTGGCTCGGCGGCTTCGTTGCCTCCGCCGAAAAGACGCTTCAGAAAAGACATGGGGTATCCTCCAACGGCAATCATCCTGCACCACATAGCGCGGTGCAGGATGATTTTCAGTACCGGTCCTTGGCCGAGCGGGCAAGGGCCGCAGCTAGCTTGGCACTCAGAGATCAGTCGCGCGACAACGCTTCCAAGGCCTCTGCGGCAGCTTCCAATATGCTGATTGCCTCGGCCTGCTTTGCTTCAGGCGCATCGGCGATTTCGCCGAGCGCGGCGCGCAGCCGGTGGCGCACGGCGCGAAACTCGTCGCGCTTTTCCGAGCGGCCGCGGCCGCGCCGGCCGCCGTCCTCGCCTTCATCGTTCCAGCCGAACCAGTCGCGCGCCTTCGCCATCTTGCGGCCGAAGCGCTCGAGGTGGTCGAGCACGTGGTCGATCATCTCGCGATTTTCGTTGAGATGCGCCTGCCCCGCCTCGGTGATCGAAAACACCTTCTTGTTGCCTTCCGGCGCAGAAACGGCGTAGCCGGCCTCCTCCAGGAAGGTCAGCGTCGGATAGACCACGCCGGGGCTCGGGCTGTAGACGCCGCTGGTGCGCTCCTCCAGCGCCTTGATGATGTCGTAGCCGTGCCGCGGCGCCTCGGCCAGCAGCGACAGCGTGATCAGCTTGAGATCGCCGTCGGCCAGCATGCGGCCGGCGCGGAACATGTCGCCCGGCCCGCCGCGTCCGCCGCCTCTCATGCCATGCCCGAACGGGCCAAAGCCGCCGCGCCCACCGAACTTGCCGGCCATATGCATGAAAACGCGCTCGGCGTGTTCGCCAAAACGATGATGCCCGAAATGATCGCCTTTGTGCATTGTCTGCTCCTTGAGTTATGTCTTACGATATATCTCAACTAAGTGCCCGCCACGGTCGAGTCAAGATATATCTTACGATGTATCTGAAAATGGCACCAGCAGGATTGATTTCGCCAGCGAGGGCAGCTAGAGGGTGCATGAGGGCCGAAGGCCGCTCCGTAAGCGTCTGACGTGAAGCAACGCATCCACCCCGGTCGTTCCGGGCAGTTACGCCGACAATACCGGCGAATGGATGCAAGGCGACGAACCGGATGCTTCAGGGAAATCCAAATGACCATGAACACCCCGCGCAGTAAGCTGCCTGCGCGCTATGCCGCCGTGCTCGGCCCGCTGGTGCTGTCGTTGCTGATGACGTTCATCGTGTCGTTCATCTCGACACTGAAAAGCCTTGGCTTCCAGCCCGACATGCTGGCCACTTGGCTGACGGCTTGGGGTCTGTCCTGGCTGGTGGCCTTTCCGACGCTGCTGCTGGTGCTGCCGGCGGTGCGCTGCATCATTGGCTGGCTTTGCGAGCCCGCGGCTCGATAGCAGGGCACGCGAAAGGCCTGGAAACAATCTCCGGACCTTTCGGTGCGGAGCGAATAATACCGTTACCAGCGGCCTTTGCGCCGATTCCAGGCGTAGAGCAGATCGGCGAAACGATCATAGCCATAGCGCGTCAACGGCAGTGCGCCGGGATTGCCGAACAGCGTTGCGAGCCAGCCTTCGCCGGGCGTCGTCCGCCATACAGCAATGGCAACATCGGCGCCGGCCAGCAATTTGCCGTCGGCGTCGATCGCATACAGCCGGCGCCGGATGTCCTCCAGCCCGATGCCGTATCCGGCCAGCGCCGCCGGTTCGGCATTGATGTCGCGAAATTCGATCCGCCCGGCCTTGACCGCCTCGATCAGTCGCCGCTTCTGCCGGCTGATACCGGCATCGCAGACCGGACAGCGCGTATTGTACCAGACAGTCAGCAGAGGCTTGGCCATGTTTCGAAACGGCACCAGAGGACACGCACGGATTATCCGAGAAATGCCGTTGCGCCGCAACGTGACACGATACCGGCGGAATGGCCGGTTTCGCTGATCCAGGTCGCCCAAAGGGTACGCAGCTGTTTTACGATAACGACATGCATAAAAAGAAGAGCTTAAAGCGCGTCGCAAGGGCCGTTCAGCGCGACGCGCTTCAGGAGCAGCGGCTCACCCGAGCGAGGTGATGATCTCGCGATAGGCATCCTCCGGGAAAGCCTTGAGCGTCCGAGTCCTGACGTTGCCAGCCGTCGCCAGCATTAACGAGAAACGAGCCAAGACGGCATCGTCGGGCGCTTCGAGCACCGCCACCATGTCGCAATCCCCCATGGTGAGATAAAATGCCTTGAATGATCCGCCCATGTCGCCCAGCATCTTCTTGGCGGCATCGAGCCGCTTCGGCGACTCGCGCACGTTTTTGGCGCCTTGTTCCGTCCAGTTGATCAGCACGATGTAAGTTGTCATGGCACACCTCCCTCCGGGGCCACGGAGCACGGCGTCAACCGCCGGGGCGGGCATCCGGGTTTGTCGCCCAGAAATGCATCCGATACGAAATTATCCTCCCGCAAGCCGCAGGCCGCAAGAGCGATAGCGTCGAATAGCCGATCGCCTATGCACAAACGAAAAAGGGCGCCGACGGCGCCCTTTGAATCCCTAACCCTTGTTGGCCTCAGCTGTCGAGGAAGCTTCTGAGCTTGCGCGACCGGCTCGGGTGCTTGAGCTTGCGCAGCGCCTTGGCTTCGATTTGGCGGATGCGCTCGCGGGTGACCGAGAATTGCTGGCCGACCTCTTCAAGCGTGTGGTCGGTGTTCATGCCGATACCGAAGCGCATTCTGAGCACGCGCTCTTCGCGCGGCGTCAGCGAGGCCAATACGCGCGTCGTCGTCTCGCGCAAATTGGCCTGGATCGCTGCGTCGATCGGCAGGATCGCCATCTTGTCCTCGATGAAGTCGCCAAGATGCGAATCCTCCTCGTCGCCGACGGGCGTTTCGAGCGAGATCGGCTCCTTGGCGATCTTCAGCACCTTGCGCACTTTTTCCAGCGGCATGGCGAGCTTTTCCGCCAGTTCTTCCGGCGTCGGCTCACGGCCGATCTCATGCAGCATCTGGCGCGAGGTGCGCACGATCTTGTTGATCGTTTCGATCATGTGCACCGGAATGCGGATGGTGCGCGCCTGGTCGGCGATCGAACGGGTGATCGCCTGCCGGATCCACCACGTCGCGTAGGTCGAGAACTTGTAGCCGCGGCGGTATTCGAATTTGTCGACCGCCTTCATCAGGCCGATATTGCCTTCCTGGATCAGGTCGAGGAACTGCAGGCCGCGATTGGTGTATTTCTTGGCGATGGAGATGACGAGGCGCAGATTGGCCTCGACCATTTCCTTCTTGGCGATCGCGGCTTCGCGCTCGCCCTTCTGCACCTGGTTGACGATCTTGCGGAATTCCTGGATCGAAATCGCCGTCTCGGTGGCGAGGTTCTGGATCTCGGCGCGCAGGTCGCGGATGGCGTCCTTCTCGTTCTTGGTGAATTCCTTCCAGCCGCGCGAAGTCAAATTGCCAATCGAGCGCGTCCAGTTGGGATCGAGCTCCGAGCCCTGATATTCCTTGAGGAATTCCTCGCGGCGCACGCCATAGCTTTCGGCCAGCCGCAACAGCTTGCCTTCGTTCTGCACCAGGCGCTTGTTGATGTCGTAGAGCTGCTCGACCAGCGCCTCGATGCGCGCCGTGTTCAAGGACAGCGACTTCACCGCCTTGATCAGTTGGTCCTTCAATTCCTTCAGCCGGCGGTCCTGGCTGGGCGACAGCGTGCCGGCGGCGGCCAGCCGGTTCTCGACCTGCTGGTCCTGCAGCTTGCGCAGTTTCTTGTAGGTATCGGCAATGACGTCGAGCGTCTCCATCACCTGCGGGCGCAGTTCCGCTTCCATCGCCGCCAGCGACAGACTCGCCTCGTCATCGTCTTCCTCGTCGTCGTCCACCAGGCCACGCGTGTCGCCGCCGACATTGGTGATGTCGTCCTCGTCCTCGCGCGAACGGCGCGACTTTTCCTCGGTCTTGGCTTCCTCGATACGCTCGACAACCGGCGCCTGCTTGGCCTCCGGCCCGGCATAGGTCGCCTCAAGGTCGATGATCTCGCGCAGCAGGATCTTCGATTCGTTGAGCTCGTCACGCCAGATGATGATGGCCTGGAAAGTCAGCGGGCTTTCGCACAGGCCCGCGATCATCGTCTCGCGGCCGGCCTCGATGCGCTTGGCGATCGCGATTTCGCCCTCGCGCGACAGAAGCTCCACCGAGCCCATCTCGCGCAGATACATGCGGACCGGATCGTCGGTGCGGTCGGTCGGCTCTTTCTTGGTCGTGGTGGCGGCGACGGCGGTGCCGGTCTGCTCGGCGAGCTCGTTGGCGTCTTCCTCGGCATCAGCGGCGGTGTCGGCGGCTTCGGGCTCCTCGCCCTGTTCGTCGTCCTCGACCACGTTGATGCCCATGTCGGAAAGCATGGCCATCGTGTCCTCGATCTGCTCGGAGGTCACTTCCTCCGAGGGCAGCACCGAATTCAGCTCGTCCATGGTGACATAACCGCGCTTCTTGGCGGCCTTGATCATCTTCTTGACAGCATCGTCGGAAAGGTCGAGCAGAGGGCCATCGGTCGCGGCCTCGCGTTCAGTCTCGACTTCTTCCTTTTCTTTTGTCGCCATAGTCTTTATTTTCTCCAAGCGGCTGAGTATCAAAGCCGCGTAAGCTGCCGGTCCGGTCAAATTGGATGCGCTCCTTCCAGAACGCGCTTTACCGGGCCAGTAACTGCATCTCTCGTTAAGTCCAGATTAACCCTGATATCTGTGGCAAGCTGACTGCCTGTCCAGTGATCAGTACCTTACATCGCTGCATTCCCGTCGATGCCGGGGCGGGTTAACGTTTCGAATCGACCTGATTCCGCCATTCTGCCGGAAGGTCAAGCGCCTCTCGCATGATTCGCATGAAAAAAGCGAATCAATTACCCGACTTAGAGCACCGCACGCTTGATTCAACGCGCAAGCACGTCCTTACATTTCAGTCTTCTGGAGGCTTCGATCTAAACGCGCCCAGCTCTGCCCGACGATACGCCAAACCCTTCGATTAGCGCTTCCGTTGCCTGCACATCACGAAATTGCGCCTGGATTTCGACCAGGTGCCGGTAATTTTCGTCCGTGGGATCGCTGGCGAGCGCTGCTTCCGCCTGCTTCAGCTCCTTATGTAAGGTGCGCGCGCTGCGCTGCAAGTGGAGAGCTTGGCTGAACGCGTCGCGAGCATCGTCGAGTGCTGCCGTTTCCAGCGCCGGCCATTGCCGCGCACGTTTGATCAGCGCCACCGCGCGCTGCCAGATCTCACCGCAGCCGGCCCGCTCGATCGTCGCGATTACAGCCTCGCGGTTGTTGGCCATATCGTGCGCCATGGCGTCGAGGATGGCCGCATGCAGCCGCTTCAGATCGGAATTGGCGAGATCGAGGAACTCGACGTGGGCGAAATTCTCGTCGATCAGCACGGGATGGTTGACGAGGGCCGCAATGATCGTCGCCTCGCGCACCGACATGCCCTCGCCGCCGCGTTTGACCAGCGCCGAGCGGCCGAGGCTTTCGGTGATCGCGGTGCGCCCACCGGCATTGCCGCCACGTGCAAACTGTCCGCCGGGTGCTGAGACCCTGCCCGGGAAGCGCTCACCTGGCCGTCCGTCCTGACGTCCCTGGCGTCCGCGCTGGGTCCCGAAGAAGCTCTGTACGCGCTCGCGCATTTCCTGTTGGTAGTGGTAACGAAGGCTCTCGTCGCGGATGCGGCTGGTCAGTTCGCGTAGCGTCCTTTCGAGCTCCGCCCGCCGTTCCGGCGTGTCGAAGATGCCGCCGGCGGTCTCGCGCATCCACAAGAGGTCGGCCAGCGGCCGTGCCTCGGAAAGCACGGCGCGGAACGCATCCGGCCCGTCACCCTTGACCAGATCGTCGGGATCCTTGCCCTCCGGCAGCAGGGCGAAGCGCACGGAGCGGCCTGCCTGGACCGCCGGCAGCGCCATGTCGGCGGCGCGCCACGCTGCCTTCAACCCGGCCTGGTCGCCGTCGAAGCACAGCACCGGCTCGCCAGCCATGCGCCATAGAAGTTCGAGCTGGTTTTCAGTCAACGCGGTGCCGAGCGGCGCCACCACGTTTTCGAAGCCGGCCTGCGCCAGCGCGATCACATCCATGTAGCCTTCGACGGCAATGACGGTGCCGCCCTTGGCCAGCGCCCCCTTTCCCAGCACTTGGCGCGCACGGGCGAAATTGTAGAGCACGTTGCCCTTGTGGAAGAGCTCCGTATCGGGCGAGTTCATATATTTGGCCAGCGCATCCGGCGCCAGTGCCCGCCCTCCGAAGGCGATGATCTTGCCCCTGGAATCCGGGATCGGGAACATGATGCGGTCGCGGAACCAATCGTAGGAAACCGGGACGTCGTCGCCATGGCGCACCAGCCCGCACGCCTCGATGTCGGCCTTGGGGACACCCCTGGCGGCAAGATGCTCCTTCAGCGCGTTGCGGCTGTCGGGGGCATAGCCGAGGCGGAAAGACTGCTGTGTCGCCGGTGTCAGCCCCCGGTCGCGCAGGTAGGCGCGGGCCTTTGCCCCTTCCGGTCCCTGCAGCCGTTCCTGGAAGAACACCGTCGCCATCTCCATGACATCGGTCAGGCTGGCGCGTTCCTTTTCGCGCCGTTCCTCATCGGCGTCGCGAACCGGCATCGGCACGCCGGCCATGTCGGCGATCTTCTCGACCGCTTCAGGAAAGCTCATCCCGTCAAGTTCGGTCAGGAACTTGAAATGGTCGCCCGAAACCGAGCAGCCGAAGCAATGGTAGCGGCCCTTCTTGTCCTCGCAGTGGAAGGACGGGCTCTTCTCGCCATGGAAGGGACAGCACGCCCAATAGTCGCCGCGCGGCGCGTTAGTCTTCTTCCTGTCCCACGCGACGCGCTGGCCGATCACCGAAGAAATCGGCACGCGGTCGCGGATCTCGTCCAGGAAAGCAGGCGGAAAGCGCATGGGGACAGCTCGTTTGGCCTCCATATAATCACACGGTCGAAGCCCGACGACTCCTAATGGCGATCATACCCGGTTTTCACAGGCCAAAAAGAGAAGGCGGCCCGCGGGCCGCCTTCTCGATCTAAACCGACGCAGCGCGGTCAGCCGTTCCGGGCTCACTGCGCGGCGATGGCGCCGAAGATCAGGCCGGAGAGAACGCTGACCAGCAGATAGTCATTGCCGACCCGGATCCACTCCTGGCCGGGACCGGGACGGCGCAGGCCATAGTGGCGATAATCGCGGATCGGCTGGTGACGCTTCCAGCTGGAATATCTCTGGCCGTTGCGCCAATGGCTGCGCTTCACGACGATCTTCTTCTTCACTACGACACGCTTGTTTACGTCGATATGCTTGTTCACGTCGACATGCCTGCCGGGCCTTTGCCAGTCGACCTGGCTGTAGTTCGACTGCGGCGCGTTTGGTGTGTTCAGAGGTGCAGCCTGGCCCTGCCAGGTGGTTGCAGCCAGCATCGAGAAGGCAATGGCGGAAAGAACGATGCGTTTCATGGCGGGTACTCCTTGGTTGTCGATGCCTACGGAATAGAGCCGGAAGGATGAACCGAAACTGAACACAGAGATTACGCTTTCGTAATGATTTCTTACATTTAGAACGATTAATTCAGCGCTACCTTTAAAGCGGCCGTCCGAGAATGGACGCATGACCCGCCGCAACTCCGCAGTCTATGCAACCATTTTGTCAGCCATCCATTTCCGACACGCTCCGTCGCGTGCCAACAGGCGTCGGAACCGGGCAAAATTTATTATTCGGCTAAAATAAATCGGAGTAATGTCAACCTCTGCAATGTCCACGATTCGCGCCCACTTTTTCACCCTTGACGTCACGGCGCCCGCGTCGCTGGCATCTGTTGGGTTGCGGGGTCGGGCATGAGTGGCTCCGTCGTCTTGCTGCACCTTGCCGGTGCGGTCGCATTGATGCTGTTTGCCACCCGTTTGGTGAAGACCGGCGTCGAGCGCGCCTATGGCGATGTGCTGCGCCACAAACTGCGCGCCACAATGCGCAATCCGTTCATGGCGGTTCTGGCCGGCTGCGGCCTGGCTGTCGCGCTGCAAAGCTCGACCGCCGTCACCTTGCTGGTCGGCTCATTCGCCGGCTCCGGTATTGTCAGCGGCATGTCGGGCCAGCTTGCGGTGCGCGGCGCCGAGATCGGCTCGGCACTGGTGGTCAAGCTGCTCACCTTCGATCTGTCGCTGCTGGTGCCGATCTGCCTGGTCGCCGGCACCGTCATGTTCATGGCCACCGAGCGGCGCGACTGGCGCCAGTTCGGCCGCATCCTGGTCGGCATCGGCCTGCTGCTTCTGTCGCTGGAGATGATCGGCCAGGCGTCGGAGCCACTGCGCCAGAGCACGCTGATGCCGCTCATCGTCGATTACTTCTCCGGCGATCCGGTCACCGCCTATCTTCTGGCGGCGTTGGTCACCTGGCTGTTCCATTCCTCGATCGCCGCGGTGCTGCTGATGGTGACGCTGGCCGGCCGCGGCTTCATCCCGCCCGAACTCGGCATCGTGCTGGTGCTCGGTGTCAATCTCGGCTCTTCGATCATTGCGCCGCTTCTAACCCGCAACGCAGAACCCGGCGTTCGTATCGTGCCGATCGGCAATCTCCTGATGCGCGGCATGGGTTCGCTGATCATGCTGATCCTGTTCCTGACGTTCAAGCCGCCGGTCGCCTTCTTGGGCAGCACGGTGCCCGAGCAGATCGTCAATGCCCACATTGTCTTCAACATCCTGATCCTGATCGCCGGCCTACCGCTGGCGAGCCTGGTCTATCGCGCCTCGGAAAGGATCGTGGCGTTGGGCACCAAGCCCCAGGCCGCCAACGCGCTCGACGTCGTCGAGCTTTCGGCGCTCAACGAAAGTGCGCTCGACGTGCCGAGCCAGGCATTGGCCAACGCCACCCGCGAGGTGGTGCGGGTCTGCGAAACGGTCGAGATCATGCTGAAACGGATCATCGAGCTCTATGAGAGCGCCGATGCCGACAAGATCGGCGCGTTGGCCGCACTCGACGACCGTGTCGACAGGAAGCACGCTGCGATCAAGCTCTATCTGGCCAAGGTCACCAAGAACCCGTTGAGCGAGGACGAGGCGCTGCGTTGCCAGGAGCTGATCGGCGCCTGCGTCAAGCTGGAGCAGGTCGGCGACATCATCGTGCGCAACATGCTGGTCCACGTGAAGAAGAAATTCGAGCGCGGGCTGGAGTTCACGCCGGAAGGCTGGCGTGAGCTTTGCGCCTTCCATGGCTTGGTGCTTGCCAATGCCAGGCTTGCCTTCAACGTGCTGGTATCCCGCGATCCGGAGACCGCTCGCCAGTTGGTGCTGGAAAAGGACCGGCTGCGCGACCGCGAGAAGGAAACCAGCCAGAGCCATTTCGTGCGGCTGCGCGACGGCACCCCCAAGAGCGTCGAGACCAGTTCGATCCATCTCGACACCATTCGCGACCTCAAGCAGATCAACTCGCTGCTCGCCTCGATGGCCTATCCCGTACTTGAAGAGCGCGGCCTGCTCACCGGTTCGCGGCTGAAGGCCGGATAGATTGCATCCACAGGCCGGGTAGCTTCAGAACATCGCCTAGAAAATTGCTGTTGGCCAATGCGCAAAAATTATCTTTGCGCCACCTCCTGTCTGTCGGCTAAAGATCGCCGCATCTACCGGAAGGAAAGTCGATGGACACCCATTCCCGCAGCTTCGCCAAAGCGCTTTCCTGGCGCGTCACCGGCACCATCGACACGATGATCATTTCGCTCGTCGTGACCGGAAGCATCAAGCTCGCCGCGGCCATCGGCCTGACCGAGGTCGTCACCAAGTCGCTGCTCTACTATCTTCACGAGCGAGCGTGGCTGAAAATTCCTTATGGAAGGAAGGCAGCCGCCTAGCTCTTGCCTCCGCGGCGGGCGCCTGACCGGCGATCAAGAAAAGCTAAAGCGGCGTCGACAATTTCTGGATTGCCCGCTGCCCTCATCCGTGGTTTGAGGCGACCTTATCCGAGGATCGCCTTTCCGCCATGCTCCCCCTCATTGCCCTGTTCATTGCCGCCTTCGCCTTCGGCACCACCGAATTCGTCATCGCCGGCGTGCTGCCGCAGGTGGCGGAGGGCCTTGGCGTCGCGATCCCGACCGCCGGCTATCTCGTTTCCGGCTATGCCGGCGGCATTGCAGTCGGCGGCCCGCTGCTGGCGCTCGCCACCAAAAGGTTCTCCCGCAAGGCCCTGCTGCTTGGACTGACTGCAGCCTTCACCATCGGCCAGGCCGCCTGCGCGCTGGCGCCCGACTTCGCTTCGATGCTGCTGTTGCGGATAGCGGTGGCCGTGGCGCATGGCGCCTATTTCGGCGTTGCCATGGTGGTGGCCGTCGGCCTCGTGCGCGAAGACCAGCGCGGCATGGCGGTGGCGCTGATCCTGTCCGGCCTCACCGTATCGAACGTAATCGGCGTTCCGGCCGGCACGGCAATCGGCAACATCTGGGGATGGCGTGCGACATTCTGGGTGATGTGCGCGCTCGGTGTGGTGGCCTTCACGGCAATCGGCGCCCTGCTGCCGCGCAAGACGGGATCGTCGAGCCCGTCGGCGAGCCTTGGAAGCGAGGTCCGCGTGCTCGCACGCCAGCAGGTCTGGACCTCGCTCATTATTATGCTGATGCTGATGATCGGCCAGTTCGGCCTGTTCACCTACATCACGCCGACGCTGCTTGAGGTCACAGGCCTCGACGAGAAATGGATACCTTGGGTGCTCTTGCTCAATGGGGTCGGCGCAACGATCGGCGTCTTCGTCGGCGGGCGGCTCGCCGACTGGAAGCTGATGCCGTCGCTCATCGCCATGCTTTTCCTACAGGCGGCAATGCTCGCCTTGATCTACGCTGTCAGCCCTTACCCGCTGCCGATGGTGATAGCGATCTTCGTCTGGGGCGGCCTCAACTTTGCCATCGGCACGCCGATCCAGACCCGCATCCTGACCTGGACCGCAGACGCCTCCAACCTTGCCTCGTCGCTCATCCCGTCGGGCTTCAATGTCGGCATCGCGCTCGCCGCATCGCTCGGCGCGGCGATGCTCAATGCCGGCTATGGCTATCGCAGCCTGCCGGTGGTTGGCGCGATCGCCATGCTGGTCGCGGTCGCGGTTGCGCTTGCCTCGCATGTCTGGGAATGGCGAAGCCGGGCTGCGCCGCCGCTGCCGGCTGCCGCCGAATAGGGCTACAGATCGATCCGGTAGCGCAGGCTTTCCGCGCCGCCATAGGCGGCGTCCTCGAAGAAACGCCCGACGAGCCGGCCGCCATTGGCCAGAACGACCTTCTGCGAGGGCACATTGTGAGGCTTGCAGGTGATTTCGACGAAGGGCAGGCCAACCGCCCTCGCCTCCACCAGCATCAGCCGCAGCGCCTCGGTCGCATAGCCGCGTCCCCGTTTCCACGGCACCACCGCATAGCCGATGTGGCCGAGCACATGCGACGGCAGCGCCGCGGTGCCGTGCTGCCAGCGCAGGCCGATTGAGCCTGCGACTTCCCCGTCCCAGATCCAGCGCCGGAATCCGGGCAGCCGCGGCACCGTCGAACCGTCGGGCAAGGTGATCGGCGGTCCCTTGCCATCGGAATCGTCGAGATCGCCAAGGAAAGTCGCTGGATCCTTTTCGATAGCCGCAAGCTGCTCGCGCGTCGCGTCGAGCAGCCGCACATTGTCCGGCGACCAGCCGCGCTCGAGGGCCGCCTTGTAGGACGGCAGGTGTTCAAGCGCCGGTTTGACGAGTTTGATCACGGGCGCGAGCTTTTGGCTGCCGGATTGCGGGCGCGACGGCAAGGGCCTTCGGCAGCTTACTGAAGCAGGCTCTTGACGATGCCGCTCGCCTCGGAAAAATCCATCTGACCGGCGTATTTCTCCTTGAGCGCCGCCATCACCTTGCCCATATCCTTGACGCCGCTGGCGCCGGTCTCGGCGATGGCGGAACGGACGGCGCTTTCCGTCTCGGCCTGACCCAGTTGCGTCGGCAGGAAGTCGCGGATGATGGCCATCTCGTCGCGCTCCTGCGCTGCAAGCTCCGGCCGCTTGCCGTCATCGAACGCCTTGGCCGATTCTTCGCGCTGCTTCACCATCTTGGCCAGGATCTGCAGGATTTCGTCGTCGCTGGCCGGCTCCTTGCCGGCGCCGCGATTGGCGATGTCGCGATCATGAATGGCCGCCTGGATCAGCCGCAATGTCGGCAGCCGGCGCTTGTCCTGCGCCTTCATCGCACTCTTCAGGGATTCGGCGATTTTGCCTCGCATGGTGCTTTCTCCTTCGAATGCCGCGGACAATAGTCGTGCCGATAGCTCAACGCAAACTCGATAGCGTCCGGCAAACCGCTGATATTATTCGACGAAATAAATCCAGGCTCGCACGGCGCGGCATCATTGACCGCCTTGGCGCCTTCCCCTATGTACTGGGCCTTGCATGAATTGAATTCTAGTGCACGTCGCCCAAAAATGCGTAGCGGTTTTGGGCAACGACAGGCACAAATGAAAACTTAGCGCGCCGAGGCTGTGAGATCGCCGCTTCGCGCCTTTTGTTGCGCCGACTGAGGGCGCAACCTTTAGGAGTGCCGCCATGGCAACGATGACAGCCGCGTCGACCCCCCCTTGGGCCAGCGAGAGACCGACAGCCCTGCTGGTGCTGGCGGACGGCACTGTCATAGAGGGCCGCGGTCTGGGCGCCACCGGCTCCGCCGTCGCCGAGGTCTGCTTCAACACCGCGCTGACCGGCTACCAGGAGATACTCACCGACCCATCCTATGCCGGCCAGATCGTCACTTTCACCTTTCCGCATATCGGCAATATCGGCACCAATGACGAAGACATCGAGGACCTCAACCCGCTGGCCCGCGCCGGCGCCGTCGGCGCCGTGTTCAAGGCCGATGTCACCAACCCGTCGAATTACCGCGCCGGAACCGGTCTCGACCAGTGGCTGAAGAAGCGCGGCATCGTCGCACTTTCAGGCATCGACACGCGGGCGCTGACCGCGCTGATCCGCGAAAAGGGCATGCCCAATGCCGTCATCGCGCACGCGCCCGACGGTATCTTCGACGTCGATGACCTCAAGCGCCGCGCCGCCGCATGGTCAGGGCTTATCGGGCTTGATCTCGCCAAGGAGGTGACCTCCGGCCAGTCCTCGGTCTGGCGCGAGACGCCCTGGGTCTGGAACGAGGGCTTTGGCGAACAGGCTGATCCGTCGATGCACGTCGTTGCCGTCGACTACGGCGTCAAGCGCAACATATTGCGCCTGCTGGCCGGCCTCGGCGCCAAGGTCACTGTGGTGCCGGCAAAAACCGGCGCCGAGGAGATCCTGGCGATGCGGCCCGACGGCATTTTTCTATCCAACGGCCCTGGCGATCCGGAAGCCACCGGCGACTACGCCGTTCCGGTCATCCAGGATCTGTTGAAGACCGAAATCCCGCTTTTCGGCATCTGCCTCGGCCACCAGATGCTCGCGCTGGCGCTGGGCGGCAAGACCGCAAAAATGCATCAGGGCCACCACGGCGCCAATCATCCTGTCAAGGACCACACCACCGGCAAGGTCGAGATCGTCTCGATGAACCATGGCTTTGCCGTCGACGCCGACTCATTGCCGAGCGGCGTCGAGGAAACCCATGTCTCGCTGTTCGACGGTTCGAATTGCGGCATTGCGCTCACCGGCAGACCGGTCTTCTCGGTCCAGCATCATCCCGAAGCCTCGCCGGGCCCGCAGGATTCGCACTATCTGTTTCGCCGCTTCGTCAACTTGATCCGCGAAAAGCGCGGCGAGCCGGCACTGGCCGAGCGTGTTTAGCGCATTGCGTAAAAACGGATTTGACTGACGGCGCCGGCCGGGCTCCCGGCGCCGATCAAGCCCCGTCTGTCACCGCTTCCTGCGCGTGCATGCGTTTGACTTCCTTCGGCGTCGGCTTGGCCACCCTGGTGACGAAGACGACGAGCGCCAGCGTGAGGAAAATCGCGCCGAGCAGATAGGGGGCACCGCCGAAAACCACGGGCGCGTTCGGCCCCGTGAACCAGGAAAAGATCGCCGTATAAAGCAGCGGTGTGATGATCGAGGTGATCGAGAAGATCGAGGTCATCGCGCCCTGGAGTTCGCCTTGGGCGGAAGGTGGCACCTTGGCGGCCGCCAGGCTTCTGAGCGGCGGGTCGGCCAACGCCTCGAGACATCCGACGACGATCACTGCATAGATCATCCAGCCTTGTGACGCGAAGGCGTAGCCGAAGGCGCTGAGTGCGGTAAATGCCAGACCGATTACCGCCGTCTTCCACTCGCCAAGCTTAGGGATCACGCGCGGCAGGACTGTCGCCATGACGATCGCCCCGCACAGGCCGAAAGCGCCGAGCGAGAAGCCGATCTGTTGTTCGCTCCAGCCATAGCGATAACTGGAGACGAACGACCAGACCGCAGGATACATCATGTGCCCCAGAGTCATCAGAAAGAAGACAAGTCCGATCCAGCCGATACCTTCGTAGTTGCGCATCTGGACGAGCGTGCCGACCGGGTTCGCGCGTTTCCACTCGAAGCGGCGACGGTGCTTGTTATCAAGTGTTTCCGGCAACAGAAACAGCGCGATCAGAAAGTTTGCGAAAGCAAGCCCGGCAGCGAAATAGAACGGCACACGCGGCCCGAACGTGCCGAGCAACCCGCCCAGAACCGGCCCTATGACGAAGCCGACGCCGAAAGCAATGCCGAGCAGCCCGAAATTCTTCGCACGATTTTCGTCGGTCGAGATATCGGCAATGAACGCCGATGTCGTGGAATAACTGGCGCCGGAAATGCCGGCCAGCACGCGGCCGATGAACAGCATCGGATAGGACCAGGCGATAGCGCAGATCAGATTGTCGATAGCGAACGTCAGCACCGAGGCGAGCAGAATTGGCCGCCGCCCGAACCGGTCGCTCAACCCGCCCATCACTGGTGCGAAAACGAACTGCATCGCCGCATAGACGAAGAACAGCCAGCCGCCCTCGATAGCCGCCTCGCTGATGCCGACGCCGGTCAATTCCCTGAGATAGGCCGGCAGCACCGGCATAATGATGCCGAAGCCGATGATGTCGAGCAGCAGGGTGGTGAAAACAAGCGCAAGGCCCCGCCTGGCGGTTTTGGGGTCTATCATGATGGTATCTCCTCGGGCCGCCCGAGCGAACGGGAACACACCTTATAGGCGAGCACATCGCTGGGAACAATGAGGGAACGGGCAGAGTGCTTTCATCCTGACATCCCCTGACTGCGGTCCAGTCTCTCGGATTACGAGAAAACCGTCGGCTCAGATCGGGTTGTTGAACGTGTCGCAGTCCGAAAGCTTGCCGTTCTGGAACCCGCGCGCCAGCCAGGTCTGCCGCTGCTGCGACGTTCCGTGGTTGAAGCTTTCCGGCACGACGTAGCCCTGCATCTTCTTCTGCAGCGTGTCGTCGCCGATCTGCTTGGCGGCGTTCAGTGCCTCCGCCATGTCGCCCTGCTCCAAAATGCCCTTCTGGCCGGTGAAATGTGCCCAAATGCCGGCAAAGCAGTCGGCCTGGAGCTCGACCTGCACCGACAAGTGGTTGGCGTCCGCTTCGCCCATGCTCTGCCGCATCTGGTTGAATTTGGGCAGGATGCCGACGAGGTTCTGCACGTGATGGCCGACCTCATGCGCGATCACATAGGCCTGTGCGAAATCGCCCGAGGCACCGAACTGCTGATCGAGCTGCTGGAAGAAGGTGGTGTCGAGATAGACCTTGCGATCGTTGGGACAGTAGAATGGTCCGGCCGCTGACGAGGCAGAACCGCAGGCGGAGCGAATCTGGCCGCTGAACAGGACCAGTTTTGGATCTTGATAGGTCAGGCCCTCGGACTGGAAAATACCGGTCCAGGTATCCTCGGTCTCGGCCAGCACGGTCGACACGAACTGCTTCATCTCGTCGGATGCCGGCGCACCGGTGCCGCCGCCTTGCTCGCCGCTATTGTCGGTGATCTGGCCGCCGCCGGGCTGCAAGCCGCTGTTATCGAGGATCTGACTCGGGTCGAAGCCGAAATACCACCCTGCCAGAAAAATCAACCCTACGATGATAATGCCCGACATGCCGCCGCCGCCGGCACGACCGCCGATCGGGATGCGAAACTGCCCCGGCCCGCCGCCAAGCCCGCCGCTCTGGCCGCGCTCGTCCTCGACATTGTCACTCTGACGACGGCCCTTCCAGAGCATGGCAACCCCCGTGATGCAATTTTCCGGCCGATCGGGCCGTGTCCCGGTTCGATCGGACACGACAACAATTATCTCAATGGTTACGCCAAGTCACAGTATTTTTCGTGCGAACAAGCAATGCTTGCTGACGCTTGCCTGCTCTGGCCGAGACATCGCAAGGTCTGTGCCGTTCACCCTGCTCGTGGGAAACGAGTCGCGCGAAGAGATACGCTGGCCGTGCTTTTCAGCGGGCGGCGATTATTGCCTTGCGAAAGGCTTCGAGCGTCTCGGCGCTGACATGATGCTCGATGCCCTCGGCGTCGATGCGCGCCGTCTCGGCGCTGACCCCGAGCGAGCGCAGGAAGGCCTCGACCGTCTGGTGGCGAATGCGGCTCTCTTCCGCAACCTTGCGGCCGGCATCGGTCAGGAACACGCCGCGATAAGGCTTCCGGGAGACCAGCCCGTCGGCGCACAGCCGCGTCAGCATTTTCGCCACCGTCGGCTGAGCGACGCCGAGCCGTGCCGCGATATCGACCTGGCGCGCCTCGTTGCCATCCTCGATCAGGTCGGCGATGAGCTCGACATAATCCTCGACCAGCGCGCTGCGGCGCGCTTCACGCGTCTGCCTGAAGCCTTCCGAGTGGATTTCTGCGTCAGGCAGCGGCTTTTCGCGAGGAACCGGTCTTTTCTTCAGCGCCAATACGCGCTCCTCCCGGCAGTTTGAATCGACATTGCGGTCATAACACGGAACCCTATTGGTTCTGGCCGTTTATTTCCATTCGGTGGCCGGCGCAACCGGCGTTCACTGCCGTTCCGGCCGCACGGCCAAGCGGCCACAGGAAAAAGCTCAGACAATGAAATATAGCATATTGCATAATGTTCAGCCGTGGCATAGATAAGGAGACAACATCGATCGTTCCAGTGGAAAGCCATTTCATGTCGGAAGCCGAAGCCACCTCAGCCCCCCGGTCCATGTGGCGATTTGCCCGCCCGGATGACGACGAGCAGCCCAGCCTTCGCGAAGTCAACGCAACGATCTCGGTGCCGCACTCGGGGATCTGGCTTCGCCGGCTGTTCGCCTTCATGGGGCCGGGCTACATGGTTTCGGTCGGCTATATGGATCCGGGCAATTGGGCGACCGACCTCGCCGGCGGGGCCCAATTCGGCTACACGCTGCTTTTCATCATCATGTTGTCGAACCTGATGGCGATCCTGCTGCAGGCACTCGCCGCCCGGCTCGGCATCGCCACCGGCCGCGACCTTGCGCAGGCGTGCCGCGCCTATTATCCGCGACCGGTCAATTTCATGCTTTGGGTCGCTTGCGAATTGGCCATCATCGCCTGCGACCTGGCCGAGGTCATTGGCACGGCGATCGCCTTGCAACTGCTGTTCGGGATTCCGCTGATCGGCGGCGCTATTATCACCGCGCTCGATGCCTTCCTGCTGCTGTTGCTGATGAACAAGGGCTTCCGTTTCCTCGAGGCCTTCATCATAGCGCTTTTGATTATCATCTTCGGCTGCTTCGCCATCCAGATCTTTGCCGCCGCCCCGCCGGTCGGCTCCATCCTGCATTCGATGTTCGTGCCGTCGTCCGAGATCGTCACCAATCCGGCCATGCTCTACATCGCCATCGGCATCATCGGCGCCACGGTGATGCCGCACAATCTCTATCTGCATTCCTCGATCGTGCAGACCCGCGCCTATGAGCGCACCGATCGCGGTAAGCGCGACGCCATCAAATGGGCGACGACCGACTCGACCATCGCGCTGATACTGGCGTTGTTCGTCAATGCTTCCATCCTGATCGTGTCGGCGGTGGCGTTCCACGGCACCGGTCATCATGACGTTGCCGAGATCGGCCAGGCCTTCGAGCTTCTGTCGCCGCTGCTTGGCCTCGGCATCGCTTCCATCCTGTTTGCCGTAGCGCTGCTCGCCTCCGGCCTGAACTCGACGGTGACGGCGACGCTCGCCGGCCAGATCGTGATGGAAGGGTTCCTGCGGCTGCGCATCCCGCAATGGGCGCGCCGCCTGCTGACGCGCGGCATCGCCATCATTCCGGTGGTGGTGGTCACCGCGCTCTATGGCGAGAAGGGAACCGGCCAGTTGCTGGTCTTCAGCCAGGTAATCCTGTCGATGCAGCTCCCCTTCGCTGTCGTACCGCTGGTGCAGTTCGTCTCGGACAAGCGCAAGATGGGCAATTTCGCCATTTCCCGCGCTGTTGCCGTGCTGGCCTGGGTGGTTGCCGCGCTCATCCTGGTGCTCAACTTCAAGCTGCTCTACGATACGGTCGTTGGCTTGGGCTGAGCGTTCTCGGCTCCAAGCTGAGACGATAAGGTCGGCAGTCACCTGCCCCCGGTCCTAGAAATTTGCCGGCCGCTGTCGGACAAATGTCCGTTCGCCCGTCCTTGGCTCGAACTCCGGCCATGACGGCACGGACCAGGGAAAGGGAGCTCCAATGAGGAAGATCATCGCCGCAACATTCGTCAGCCTCGACGGCGTCATGCAGGCGCCTGGCGGCCCGCAAGAGGACCCTGTCGGCGGCTTCAAATTCGGCGGCTGGACGTTTCACTACTGGGACGATGTGATGGGCGCCGCGATGGGCGAGACGTTTTCAAAACCGTTCGCGCTGCTTCTCGGCCGCAAGACTTACGACATCTTCGCCGCCCACTGGCCTTATCAGAAGAATGATCCGATCGCCGACAGCTTCAACGCCGTCACCAAATATGTAGCGACGCACAGGCCGGATTCGCTGTCCTGGCAAAACAGCCAGCCGCTCGGCAGCGATGTCGTGGCGACGTTGCGCCGGATGAAGCAGGAGGACGGCCCCGACCTGCTCATTCAGGGATCGAGCGAGCTGATCCAGACCTTGCTCGCCAATGACCTGATCGACGAGATCAGCTTGCTGATCTTCCCGCTGGTGCTGGGCAAGGGCAAAAAACTGTTCGGCAGCGGCACGATACCTGCCGCCTTCAAGCTGACCCGTTCGCAGGCATCGACCACCGGCGTCCTCATGGCGAGCTATGAACGCTCCGGCGAGATCAAGACCGGGTCATTTGCCACGGAGCAGCCGTCCGAAGCCGAGATCGAGCGGCGAAAGAACTGGAAGTAGATGCCGCCGCGGGGCGATCAAGGACGGCTGAACACTGGCCGTCCTTTTTGCTGTTTTTAAGCCGCCTCTCGTCGCCCTGCCAACCCATCGCGGAGGTGGCCCGCGAATGCCAGTGCAGCCGGCGCGACGTCGTGCTTCGGCAAATGCAGATTGATCGAAAAATTCGGCAATGACGGCAGCTCCGGATCGTTGGCCAAAATGTCGAGGTCGACAGGCACGGTCGACGCCAACCAGGTGGTGACGGCCAAGTCCGAACGCACTGTCGCCGTCGTCGCGTCGATGCTGCCGTTTTCGAATACGGTGCGCCATTCCAGCCCATGCTCGTTAAGCGCCTCCAGCACCACCGGGCGGAACGCACAGGTCTCGGCGACCATCGAAACCGGCAAGGGCCGCTTGCCGCGGGCGGCGCCGCCTTTGGCGCCGACCCAGACCAGGCGATCAACAACAAGGCATTCACCGGCCGACCGACCGATCGGCTCCTCGATCACCGCGAGCTCTATCGTGCCGCTCGCCAAGGCTGCGGCCAACTCTGGCGACGAAGCACAGACAAGCGAGATCTCGACCTGCGGATAGGCCTCGGCATAGGCCTTCAGCACCGGCGCAAGCAAGGTGCCGACAAGGTCGTACGGCACCCCGAGCCTCACCTGACCGGCAACCGCATCGCCCACCATCTCCGCCAGGATCTCGTCATTGAGGGAAAGCAGGCGCTTGCCCTTGCCGAACAATCGCTCGCCGGAGCGGGTCAATCGCAATCCGCGCCGATCGCGATCGAACAGGCTGCAGCCGAGAACCTCTTCCAAACGCTTGATCTGCTGGCTGACGGCACCTTGCGTCAAATGCAGCACGTTGGCCGCCGCCGTCATGCTAGCCTTGTCGGCAACGGTGACGAAGGTTCGAACCAGGGCAGTATCGAGGTTGCGGAGCATCCGGCTATTATATTTGCTAATGCCTGTCATAGCAAACATTGCATTTACTGATGAGCCGAACAGCCTACGGTGCAGGCTTCAAAGGAAGCAGCATGTTTGAAACCGGCCTTCCCCTCGTCCTGTTCGCGCTGGTCTCAACCTCAACGCCCGGCATGGCCACGACCTTGTCGACGGCGTCCGGCGCGCAGTTCGGCTTTCGCCGCTCTATCCCGCTGATGGCCGGGAGTGCGGCCGGCCTGGCTACGGTGGCTGCGGCAGGTGCTGCCGGGCTCGCCGGTCTGCTGGCTGCCGCTCCTTCGCTGCAACTGGCAATGAAAATGGCCGGTACCCTCTATCTGACGTGGCTTGCCCTCAAGATCGGCCGCAGCGGTCCGCCCAACCTGGACGTGGCCATGGCAAAGCCGAACAGCTTTTTGGGCGGCGCCGGCCTGCAATGGATGAACCCAAAGGGCTGGGCCATGGGGCTGGGAGCGGCGGCATCCTTTGCCGCGCTCGCCAACGGGCCGCTGCAGCTCGCCGTGCTGCTCGGCACGGTCTTCGGTCTTGCAGCGGCCCTATCGCTGGCGGCGTGGTGCGTGGCGGGCACGCTGCTCGCCCGGTTGCTGCGAACCGAGCGGCAGTGGCGCATGCTCAACGCCGTGCTTGGCCTGCTGCTGGCCGCCTCGATCATTCCTATGTGGCGGACAGCGTAAGATCAGTTATTTCAGGCAGCGTAGCGTGCCGCCGGCTTGCCGGCCAGCAGGCTGCCGAAGAAACCTTGCCGCGCACCAAGATAGGATTCCAACCCAGCCGGATCGGAGAGCCCGGGCGCGGTGACGGTTTCGCCCTTGGCCAGGCCGACAAGCGCTGCATCGACCAGATCGTCGGCAGTCATAACGATCTCTGCCGGCAGGTCGGCAATATCGCTTCCGGCAACTTCCCAGAACTCGGTCCGCGTAGCCCCCGGCAGCACGACCTGTATGGCGACCTTGCTGTCGGCGACTTCCCGCTGCAAGGCCTCGGTGAAGTTGACGACATAAGCCTTTGTGCCGCTGTAGATGCCGCCGAACGAGGTGTCGAAGGCCAGCACCGACGCGATGTTAACGATGGCACCGCGGTTGCGCGCCAGCAGCTCCGGCAGGACCGCGCGGGTCAAACGAGTCAAAGCCACGACATTGACCTTGATCATGCGCTCGGCCACATCAGCGTCGGCCGTTGCCACCATCTGCGCGCCGCCAAGGCCGGCATTGTTGACCAGCAGCGTCACGCTGTCGTCGGTTGATATCGCCTGCTCGACCCGTCGCAGATCGCCGTCGTCGGCCAGGTCGGCGCTGATGACGCCGACCTTGATGCCATACGCGTAGCGGAGCCTCTCCGCCAATTCCTCCAACCGATCGGCGCGCCGCGCCACCAGCACCAGATCATAACCTAGGCCGGCGAGCCGGTCGGCATAGACCGCGCCGATGCCGGACGAGGCGCCGGTGACGACCGCTGTACCTTTGTCCTGATTGCTCATTGTCTTGCTCCTTCTGGTTCGATTCCAAATGCCAGTGCCGCACGGCAACACACCCTGCTTCGACTGGCACACGAATTATTGGCATATGCCACTATTTGAACGTAGGCATATGCCACCATCTTGTCAATCCGGGGAGCAAGGACTATTTCTGGTTTGCATCGAGGGGTCCCTTCCGGTCCCTCATCGGAAATCCGCCAATGTCCCAAACCACCCTGCCCGGCCTGGCGCTTTGCAATAACGCCATGCTGCGCCGCGCGACGCGGAAACTCGGCCAGTTCTATGACGATGTGCTGGCCCCATCGGGTCTGAAGGCCACGCAGCAGGGCCTGCTTTATCAAATCCACGTCGGCAACGAACCGACGATGGGTGCCATTGCCGCGGCCCTCGTCATGGACCTGTCGGCCCTCGGTCATACGCTGAAGCCGCTGATCCGCGACGGTTATGTCGAGACCTTCGCCGACCCTGCCGACCGCCGCATCAGGCGCGTCAGGCTGACACCGCAGGGCCGGACCAAGCTCGAAGAAGCCCTGAAGCTGTGGCAAGTCGCTCAGCAGCGCTTCGAGGAGATGTTTGGCAAAGAGCAGGCGGCAAGCCTGCGAGCGGCGCTGGACGAAATCGCCGCGCTGAATTTTGACGCACCGCCGGCCGCGACTTGAACTATCGGCGGCCGGCAGCCAAGCTCCACTGACAGCCTTATTCGGCCGGCATCGCCACCGGTCGCGCCGCCAGGTGGCCCGCCAGCACGACGCCCAGACCGACGATCGGGAATGCCGCCGCGACCACACCGAGGTCGGCCGGTGCGCCATAGCGCAGCACCGTGGCGCCGACCACGGCGCCCAGTGCCACGCCGAGATAGAGCGCCGAAGCGTTCAGCGACAGCACGATTGGCGCGGCATCGGGCGCCAGCTTGATGATGCGGCTGGCCTGCGCCGGCGGGAATGCCCAGCCGACGATGCCCCACGGCACCATCATGGCCATCAATGCCGGCCCGGCGATCTCGCGCGGCAGGAACATCGGGATCAGCGAAAACGTGACCAGCATCGCGGCACTCAGCGCCAGTGACCAGCAGACGGTGCGCGTCGCGCCGAAACGGTCGGCGGCCTGACCGCCGCCGATATTGCCGATGACCGCGCCAACGCCGAAAGCGAGCAGCATTCCGGGAAGCGCGATCGGGTTCAGTCCGCCGCCTTCGATCGCGAGCGGCGCGACAAAGGCAAAGACGGTGAAGGCGCCGATCAGGGCCAGGATGGTCGTCACCAGGATAGGCATGACGCCGGGGCGAAGTGCCGCTGCCAGCCGCATCCGGAGCGGCAGCCTGGTGCCGACGATGCCGCGCGGCAGCCGGTACCACAGGATCGCGCCGGCGAGCGCACCAAGGCCGGCAATGGCAAAGAAGGTGCCGCGCCAGCCGGCAACCGTCGCAACGAGCGCGCCGAGCGGTGCTCCGACCGCGACCGCAACCGTAGTGCCGCCGACGACCACGGCAATGGCGCGGGCGCGGTGATGATCGTCGACAAGCGCAACGGCCGTTCCCTGTGCGGTCGCCGCGAACAAGCCTGACGACAGCGCCATGACGATGCGCGCGATCAACAGCAATTCGAAGGAGGAGCTTAGCGCCGCGGCGACGTTGCCCACCACGAAGAACACCAGCGTCCACAGGATGACGCGGCGCCGGTCCCATTCGCCGGTCAGCGTTGCCAGGATCGGCGTGCCGATCGCATAGGCGAGCGCAAACGCGGTGATCAGCGTGCCGGCGAGCGGAACGGAGATGGCGGCATCCTTTGCAATGTCGGGCAAAAGGCTGGAGATGACGAAACCTTCGGTCGAAATCGTGAACGATCCGAGCGCAAGCCAGATGAGGCGCTTATCCATGGCAATTTCCTTAGTTCAAAGGTTATTGAACAATTGGACATAACAGGGCATGATGTCAATAAACCCGCTGCAAAATAGCCGAACCATCCTGACAGCCCGGTGTCAGGACGGGGCGACGGGACGAAACTATGTGTCCATTAGCCACGAGAGGAGATGCGTTGAAATCGGCTCCGAATGTGCTTAATTCCTGGGCATGACCTTGCCCCATCCCACCGCCGACCAGATCAGCCTGCCGAACGTGCTTGCCGTGCTCGGCGACCCGACGCGACTGGCCATCGTGCGCTATCTCGCCAGCAAAGAGGGCGTGCCGCTGAATTGCAGCCGGTTCCTCGATCTCTGCTCGAAGACCAATCTGAGCTACCATTTGGCCAAGCTGCGTGAGGCCGGCGTCACCCGCACCGAGGCGGTTGGAACCAGCCGGCTGATCACGCTGCGCCGTGACGATCTCGACCGCCGCTTCCCGGGCCTGCTCGACAGTGTTATTGCCGCGGCCGGCGACGCATCGTTGCCGGCGGTCGGCGGCCACGAGATCGAAGTCCGCGCCTGAACGACCCGAAGCTGGGTTCCGCTCTCGCCCGCCTCGCGAGGCGAGCAAAGTAGCTTCACCCGCCCTCCAGCCATTCCAATTAACGGAGCCTGCCATGCGCATTGCCGTCCTCGCCGACATCCACGGCAATGTCCTGGCGCTCGACGCCGTGCTCAACGATCTGCGGCAGCGCGGCGGCGCCGACCTCATCGTCAATCTCGGCGATTGCGTTTCCGGCCCGCTCTGGCCGCGCGAGACCATGGAGCGGCTCGAGAGGCTCGACCTGCCGACGGTGCGCGGCAACCACGACCGCCGCGTTGCCCGCGACCCACTGGACGACGCCATGTGGCCTTCCGACCGCTACGCGTACGAAAGGCTGACGGCAGCCCAGCGCGAGGCGCTGTTCGCGCTGCCGCTAACGCTGGACGTGGCGCCCGGCGTACTCGCCTTCCACGCCCGACCCGACCACGACGAAAAATACCTGACTGACGCGATCGTCGACGGCCGGCTGGTGCGCGCGCCGCTGGCCGCCATCGAGCGGCGGCTCGGCGCGATTGATGCCGCCTGCCGTATTATTCTTTGTGGCCACAGCCACCGCAGCGAGCTGATCCGCGTTGCCGGCGGTCCGATCATTTTCAACCCAGGCAGCATCGGCTGCCCGGCCTATCACGACGATACGCCGCCGGCGCATGTCTCCGAGCAGGGCTCACCGCACGCCCGCTATGGCATCGTCGAACTGCACCCCGATCGTTTCGAAGCCATCGCCGTCGATTATGACCACGAGGCGGCGGCGCGCCAGGCCGAGCAGGCGGGACGGCCCGAATGGGCTCACGCGCTGCGCACCGGCTTTATGTCGGGCTGAGCTCGCTCATCCCTAGCTGAACGGATGACCGCCTTCGAGCGGCAGAAGTCGCGACCGGTCCAATCTTCAGTCGTCAGACGCCGATCGCTTCGATCGCTTGGCAGGACGTCGGGTGCTGGCCGCCGAAGTCTTGGACGTCGAAGTCTTGGACGTCGAAGTCTTGGTCGCCGAAGGCTTTGGCCGTGACGTCTTGGGCGCTAGTTGCGTTGGGTTGAAAGTCTGTGCTGGGGCGGATTCGGAACCGGCCCGAATGTCGGCGTCGCGCACCTGCTGGCCAAAGTTCAGGCCGGTCAGCTCTTCAATCTCGGCCACCGTCGAAAGGAACTCCGATACCCTGGCAATTTCAAGCGGGTCATCGAATGCCTCGGCACGCTCGCCGAACGCTTCGGGCATCACTTCCAAAACCGGCTTCTGGTCCGCCAGCAGCGCGATGGCGCGCAGGCCAGCTTGATCGGACCACAGCGCGATCTTCCAGAACTTCAGCGGAACATGGCTGTCGAAGCGGTAGGGAGGATCGTCCTCGCCGAACACTGGCCCGGCAAACACCGTGACACGGCCTCGCGTCGTATAGGCGTTGCGCAGCACATAGGTTTCTACCGCGCGCCATCTCAACTTCCCTTTGGAGCCGGGATGGTCAAGCGAGCTTCCTTGATTGAAGAAGCCGACTTGCGGCGCAGCATTGGTATAAAAGAACGTGTCGCGTTCTGCCGCGACCGCCTCCTGATCGACGCCCCATGCGGGGTCGCCGCGAAGTGTAATATGGCCCTTCTGGAACATTCGAGCGACTCGTTCCTTGGATTTTGCGACGGGAAATCCAGGCACATTCTGGCTCGAATAGAATTCCTGGTTCATCTGCTCGCCAAGGTCGATGCGCCGATCCGGCCGGAAAGCATCGCTGGCTTCCGAACCGGAAATCGACTCCACCCCCAATTCGACAAGCGACGGGTTGTCGATGACCGTCTTGTCCTCACGATTGACCGCCTTGGTGCGGAATCCATCGATATTGCAGGCGGTGACGAAGGCAAGCCTGCGATCGGCGTTCATCAAGATCGAAAAATGATGGTAGCGCAATTCGTGTGGGTCCTCTCCCGGTTTGGCAAGAAGGTTTTTGGCCAACCGGTAGGGTGAATTGGCAACCGTCGGCATTGCCAGGACAAAGCCCGGTATGAAGCCGGGCTCATACCCTCCACGATCGTCGAAATCCTCTGTTTTCCAACCCGCGGCCTCGGCGATGGCCACCTTCCCGGGTTCGCTTGCCGGGCCTTTGCCGTCGCTTCGTCTCGCATCGCCTCCGTCGCGGTCGATCAGCGGCGCCCGGACATTTATCTCGACGGGAAAAGTCCAGGTGACCGAGCCATCGGCATTGTGTCTCGTCGCCGGCGGATTGCGATCCGGTTCCGGCCGCTGCACCGGCTTGTCCGGCACATCTTCGCGAATATCGGCGTTCAGCCGAACTGTCTCGTCCATCATGCGCGGCATGCCGGCCCAAATCGCCAGAGCTTGCGAAACCGCCGATGCCGAGGAGCCCGGCAGCTTGGACTTTCTAGCACCCAGATCGTCAACGATGGCGCTGATCCGTATGCCTTCGTTGATCTCGCGCGCAAGCGCATAGCCACCTATGCCCGTCACCTCGTGGAACGGGCCAGCCCAATGGTGCAGGGCAATAGGTTCCCATTCATTGTTGAAGACCGGTGAACCGGACGAACCCTGTTCGGTGTCGGCGACATAGTGCAGCACTTGCACCGTTTCGTCGCGGGCCACCAGCCGGTTTTCACGCAACACCAGTTCCTTGAAGCGGCCATCGGGATGCTGAACGATGTTGGCGATTTCGCCGAGCATATGCTTGTCGCGCGCATCCGACAGCGAGATAAAACCGAACTCCCCCAGTTCCTTTGGACCGGAACGCCGCTCGCCGACTCCGATCAGCGTGTAGTCCAGACCCTCTATGCTATCGGTCACGAAACAGGATTCAGGATCGAACAGGAACGTCGTCGGCGTACGCACGGCATTCGCACCGTCCTGCTCATAATCGAACTGAACCTGGAAGCGCCGGGAATCCGCCGGCGACGAAATCACATGGTTGTTTGTGAGGAACAGCCTTGGCCCGACCAGAAAACCCGATCCTTGTGGATTGCCGTTGAGAAAGGCAACGCGGCCAACCGCATCGGCAGCACGGCGCCCACGCTCGAGGAATGCGATCCCGATGAAATCGAGCGTTGGGCCGAGAATTGCCTCCGGCCCTGGCTGCTTGGCGGCGGCCTTTCTTTCCCCGGCAGACCTCATGTCGATCGCTGCCGATATCATCTCCGCTTCGGTGCGGCTGAGCGACGCCTTTACCTGCAACCTGTCGAGGCGCCTGGAGAGGGTCTGTTCGGCGGCCAGCGGATTGCCGTTGGCGATGTGACCAAGTGAAGCCTCAATCTCGGCGCGCGTTTTCTTGATACGCTGGCGAACTATGTTTTCCACCTGCGCAAATATTTCAAGGTCGACCATATTGCCCCCCTCAACCTTACTTGAGAGAGTGCATATTTACATGAAATGTGCAATATTTTGCCGGCTGTTAGTTCACGGAAGTGGCCTGGTCGCGATTCAACACGCGGCACCTTTTCGGGCTTACACAGCGCCGCCTCGTCGCCTATAAAAACCGGCTGGCGTGCGATGGCGCTTTCGTGCCTGGCCGCGCCTTCGGCAATTGAACCTACCGCCCATGGCAGATGATTAGGCGCACAGTAACACTCCCGACGACGCTGCTTGCGATGGTTGCTGCTCCGCTGATGCTGGCGGAGTTGCCGGCCAACGGCCAGGAGCCGGAGCCCATCATCTCGATTGTGACGGGTCTTGCTCCGGATGATCTCCTGAACGTGCGCGCCACGGCGTCGGCTATGGGCAAGGTCGAGGCGCGGCTGCCGAGTGGATCGAGCGTGAAAAACCTCGGCTGCGGCGACGTCAGCGGCTACAAGTGGTGCAAAGTCCAAGACATTGACGACCCGAAGCTGAGCGGATGGGCTCCCGCACGCTACCTCGACCCCATCAATCCCCAGCAAGTGACGCCCCAGGCGGCGGCCGATACGGAGAACCCTGCCTCTCAACCGCTGCCCGATCTGACAACGCGCCTCGGCGCAACCGGTCCCGAAACAACGCTGAACTCCGCTGACGCAATCGGCAGGGTGGCGATCGAGGACGCTTACCGCTTGGCCCTGACCGCTGGAAACCCCTCGACTGCACAGGTTGATGGATCGCCGCCCGTGGCTGCCGACCCCGTCCGGAATTTCGGCGCGGCCAACGCGGCGCCCCCGGCCGACGCACAGACCGTTGCGCGGCTTCAGCCGCCGGGGACACCGGTACCCGGTGCCGGCAACGCCATCCCCTGCGCGCGCTATCTCGGCCAGCCGATGACCAGCTGCAAGGCAGGCGTGGTGCGCACCGGCGACAAGACCGACGTGACCGTGACCTGGCCCGATGGCGGCACGCGCATCATCAGCTTCAAGGCCGGCAAGCCGGCCGGTGCGGACGCACCCGGCGAATTCCGCTTCACCCGCGAGGGCAGCCTGAACATGATCCGCGTCGGTGCTTCCGAACGCTTCGAGATCACGGACCAGTTGGCGCTGGGGGATAGTGGTAAGGGGAATAAGGCAGTAGGGCAGTAGGGCAATATGCTTAAGGGCGCTCGAACCTCTGCCCTACTGCCCTACTGCCCTACTGCCCTACTGCCCTACTGCCCTACTGCCCTACTGCCCTACTGCCCTACTGCCCTACTGCCCTACTGCCCTACCCGCATTTTAGGGGGTTACATCCGGCAAAACTCTTCCCTATAAGGCCCTCCTAGCCTGATACC
The DNA here is from genome assembly GCF_040320585.1 of Mesorhizobium sp. M0663. Classification (NCBI taxonomy): domain Bacteria; kingdom Pseudomonadati; phylum Pseudomonadota; class Alphaproteobacteria; order Hyphomicrobiales; family Phyllobacteriaceae; genus Mesorhizobium; species Mesorhizobium sp. M0663. The sequence goes on along the minus strand of NZ_JAMYPX010000011.1, from coordinate 7,659 downwards.
AGAATCGCGCGCACAACCGGCCGGGTCATCCCGTCCGGCTTTTTGTGCAAGCCGCCCGCCGAACGGACCCTCGACATGCCAAGACGCACCGACATCAAGTCGATCCTGATCATCGGGGCCGGCCCCATCGTCATCGGCCAGGCCTGCGAGTTCGACTATTCCGGCACCCAGGCCTGCAAGGCGCTGAAGGAAGAGGGTTTTCGCGTTATCCTGGTCAATTCCAATCCGGCCACCATCATGACCGATCCGGAACTGGCCGACGCCACGTACATCGAGCCGATCACGCCCGAAGTGGTGGCCAAGATCATCGCCAAGGAGCGGCCGGACGCGCTGCTGCCGACCATGGGCGGCCAGACCGCGCTCAACACCGCTTTGTCGCTGCGCCGCATGGGCGTGCTCGACCGCTATCAGGTCGAGATGATCGGCGCCGACGCCACCGCAATCGACAAGGCTGAGGACCGCGCGCTGTTTCGCGAGGCGATGAACAAGATCGGCCTGGAAACGCCGAAGTCGATGCTGGCCAACGCCACCGACGTCAAGAATGCCGACCGCAAGACGCACGAGGCCGAGCGCGCCGCGCTGAAGGCGGAAAAGCCCGAAAATCTCGACGCCGCGCTCGATGCTCTGGAAACGCGCTGGAACCTCGGTGAGGGCGACCGCAAGCAGCGCTATATCAGCCATGCCATGGCGATTGCAGCACAAGCGCTCGACCATGTCGGCCTGCCCGCAATTATCCGCCCCTCCTTCACCATGGGCGGCACCGGCGGCGGCATCGCCTACAACCGCGCCGAATTCTTCGAGATCGTCCAGTCCGGCCTCGACGCCTCGCCGACCACCGAAGTGCTGATCGAGGAGAGCGTGCTCGGCTGGAAGGAGTATGAGATGGAGGTTGTCCGCGACAAAGCCGACAACTGCATCATCATCTGCTCGATCGAGAACATCGACCCGATGGGCGTGCATACCGGCGACTCGATCACCGTCGCCCCGGCGCTGACGCTGACCGACAAAGAGTACCAGATGATGCGCAACGCCTCGATCGCGGTGCTGCGCGAGATCGGCGTCGAGACCGGCGGCTCCAACGTGCAGTTCGCCGTCAACCCGGCAGACGGCCGCCTGGTGGTGATCGAGATGAACCCGCGCGTCTCGCGCTCGTCGGCGCTGGCTTCCAAGGCGACCGGTTTCCCGATCGCCAAGATCGCCGCCAAGCTCGCTGTCGGCTACACGCTGGACGAGCTGGAGAACGACATCACCGGCGGCGCCACGCCGGCCTCGTTCGAGCCGAGCATCGACTATGTCGTCACCAAAATCCCGCGCTTTGCCTTCGAGAAATTCCCCGGCGCCGAGCCGGTGCTGACCACCTCGATGAAGTCGGTCGGCGAGGTCATGGCCATCGGCCGCACTTTCCAAGAATCGCTGCAGAAAGCGCTACGCGGGCTGGAAACCGGCCTGACCGGGCTGGACGAAATCGAGATCCCCGGCATCGGCCATGGCAGCACGGCCGCCAGCCACGTCGACGACCGCAACGCCATCCGCGCCGCCTTGGGCACGCCGACGCCGGACCGGCTGCGCATGGTGGCGCAGGCGATCCGCATGGGCACCTCGCTGGAAGACGTGCACGCCATGTGCAAGATCGACCCGTGGTTCCTCGAGCAGATCGCCGGCATTCTCGACATGGAAGCGCGCATTCGCGAGCACGGCATCCCCGAGGACGCCGCCAATCTGCGCATGCTGAAGGCGATGGGTTTCTCCGATGCCCGCCTCGCATCCCTGGTCAGGAAGGACGTCGAAGAGATCGAGAAGATTAGGCGTACACTCGACGTTCATCCGGTCTACAAGCGCATCGACACTTGCGCCGCCGAGTTTGCTTCGCCCACCGCCTACATGTATTCGACCTATGAGGTGCCGTTCGCCGGCGCGCTCGCCAACGAGGCGCAGGTCTCATCGCGGAAAAAGGTCGTCATCCTCGGCGGCGGCCCCAACCGCATCGGTCAGGGCATCGAATTCGACTATTGCTGCTGCCACGCCGCGTTTGCGCTGCGCGACGCCGGCTTCGAGGCGATCATGATCAACTGCAACCCGGAGACCGTGTCGACCGACTACGACACCTCCGACCGGCTCTATTTCGAGCCGCTGACGCCGGAGGATGTGCTGGAGATATTGCGCGCCGAGAAGGCGTCCGGCGAGCTGGTCGGCGTCATCGTCCAGTTCGGCGGCCAGACGCCGCTGAAGCTCGCCGATGCGCTGGAGAAGGCCGGCATCCCGATCCTCGGCACCTCGCCCGACATGATCGACCTGGCCGAGGACCGCGACCGCTTCCAGAAGCTGCTGCACAAGCTCGGCCTCAGCCAGCCGAAGAACGGCATCGCCTATTCAGTCGAGCAGGCCCGCCTCGTCGCCGGCGAGCTCGGCTTCCCGCTGGTGGTGCGCCCGTCCTATGTGCTCGGCGGCCGCGCCATGCAGATCATCCACGACGAGAGCATGCTGCAATCCTATTTGCTCGACACCGTGCCCGGCCTGGTGCCGGAGGACATCAAGCAGAAATACCCCAACGACAAGACCGGCCAGATCAACACGTTGCTCGGCAAGAACCCGCTTTTGTTCGACACCTATCTCTCGGGCGCCATCGAGGTCGATGTCGATTGCCTGTGCGACGGCAGGTCGACCTACGTCTCCGGCATATTGGAACACATCGAGGAGGCCGGCATCCATTCCGGCGACAGTGCCTGCTCGCTGCCGGTGCATTCGCTGCCCTCCGAGCTTGTCGACGAGCTCGAGCGCCAGACGGCAGCGCTTGCCCGCGCGCTCAATGTCGGCGGGCTGATGAACGTGCAATATGCGATCAAGGACGGCACCGTATATGTGCTCGAGGTCAACCCGCGCGCGTCGCGCACCGTGCCCTTCGTCGCCAAGACGATCGGGCGGCCGATTGCGAAGATTGCCGCCCGCATTATGGCCGGCGAAAGCCTGGAAGACGCCTTCGCCCACTACGGCGCCATGCCCGACCCGCGCAACCCCGGCCACATCGCGGTCAAGGAAGCGGTATTCCCGTTCGCCCGCTTCCCCGGCGTCGACATATTGCTCGGGCCGGAAATGCGCTCGACCGGCGAGGTCATGGGCCTCGACCGCGACTTCGCGCTGGCCTTCGCCAAGAGCCAGCTAGGCGCCGGCGTCGACCTCCCACGTTCCGGAACGCTGTTCGTCTCGGTGCGCGACGAGGACAAGAAAGGCATCCTGCCGGCGGTCAAGCGCCTCGCCGGCCAGGGTTTTAAAGTGCTCGCCACCTCCGGCACCGCGCGCTTCCTCGCCGAGAACGGCGTCGTCGCCGAGAAGATAAACAAGGTGCTGGAAGGCCGCCCGCACATCGAGGACGCCATCCGCAACCGCCAGGTGCAGATCGTCTTCAACACGACTGATGGCCAGAAGGCGGTGTCGGACTCGAAATCGCTGCGCAGGGCAACGCTGATGCAGAAAGTGCCGTATTACACGACGCTGTCAGGTGCAGCTGCCGTGGCCGAGGCAATTGCGGCGCTGAAGGCGGGGAGCCTGGAGGTTCGGCCGCTGCAGGAGTATTTTGCGTAGGCGATTAGCCAATCTCCCTCCTTGTGGGGGAGATGGCCGGCAGGCCAGAGGGGGGCGCTGTCCCGCCGGCGCTGCGATCTTGCCAACACCCCGCTCGGCGCTCATGCGTCAATCGACCTTTTCCCACAAGTGGAAGGTATATGCCAAGCTGACGCAGAAAGCGCCTTCCCACGCGACACTCTCCGGCGCTTTCGCCTGGCAGAGGCGATCATTGGAAGTGCTGCCCCTTCCACGGGTATTTTTTATACAAGACTTAGTTCTTGATAGCGAAATGGTGTAGTTATCTACTCAGCCTAGACTCAGAACGCTTATGCGGGCGTCAACTCATACGGCTCACCGGAGTAGAGAATGAGTGCGAAAAATGCTCGAGCTCGCCATCGCCGGTTTCTTACGGCCGGATTTTTTCCCCCAGAACTTCCAAAGTGCTTTTATAGTGAGAAACTTGGAAAATACAGAAATTATCTCTTGGCAAATTTCGACAAATTACCAAAGTTGGGAAAGTCAAAAGATCCAAACTATTACTATTATAAGGGACACAGATCGTCATTTAACTATCCAAGATTTACTAAACATCACCGAAGGCACTCGTTTATAAATCCAATATCGTACTTTTTCTTGTCAAAGATACTTTCTGATAAGTATATTGAATTAAGAAAGATATCTAAGAATTCAAATATATCAGTATCTCCATCTGTATTCGATTGGAGCGGGGATCGCGCTTTAAAGCGCCCCGTGTTCGAATCGAGAGAGTTCTTTCTATCGAATTTAAATGCAAGATTTGCATATATACTACACACAGATCTTAGTTCATTTTACCATTCCATATACACTCACGCAATTGCATGGGCGATACATGGAAAAAACTTCGCAAAGAAAAACCGGTCTCTAAAGCACGCGGGGAACCTCATCGATTTGATTTCAAGGAACTCGCAAGATGGTCAAACAATTGGCCTGCCCGTTGGCCCCGATACATCGCGGATGATCGCTGAACTGGTTGGTTCGGCGATCGACCTTCCAATCCAAAGCAGTCCTGGCATAACTTTAAATTCGGCGATGCGTTTCGTTGACGATTTCAGCATTGGAACACACACCAAGGAACGAGCTGAAGCTGTAATTGCATCGATCAGACGATCAGCAAATACATTCGAACTAGATATCAATAATGAGAAAACGTTCATTTCGGCGAGCAGCTCATATTACGTTTGGGGCTGGAAAAGCTATATACGGTCGATCATTCCCAAACCTCCATACGATCCGCAGTCGATTGATTTATTTCTCTACAATCTGAATCGCACGTCTGGTGAAAATCGAGACAGTAATGTTGCAAAATTTGCGCTTCAAAACGCGCGACGTGCGTTCTTGGAGTGCGATTCGTGGAAGCAGGTTGAAATGTATCTCATTTCAATCTATCGAGAAAATCCAACAATCATTTCCATCTTAGTTGAGATATTTATTATAAGGCATCTTACTAAAGCTGACTTAACAATAGATTTGATTCAGGACCTAGTGCAGTCGAGCCTCCCTGTTTTATGCGAACAGCAAAAAGCTGGTGAGGCGATATGGCTGTTGCATCTGGCTATCTCTCTAGGAATCCCGTTGAAAACAAAGGTGTTAAAACCTTTTTTAGCGGAAGAAGACGCTTTGATCGCAGTGCTAATAGCTGATGCCCGTTCTAAGGGGTTGGTCGAAGGAAATATCAGTTTTTCTCATTGGAACACTTTTTTGACCGCGGATGGCTTGAACAGTCATATGTGGCTATATGCTTACGAAACTACGCTAAAAGGCATAAACGGAACGACAAAAATTAAACACGTCACCGACCACGAGTATTTCCGCTATTTTTATAAGAAAAAAATTGAATTCTATCGTTCAAGCCAAGATTTCTATAAACTGGCTCCGCTACTGAAAAAGATGAAGAACGAAAATTTGGCGAAGAGCAAGCTTGTCGACGATTTTGAGTTAGACTTATCTTTCGACATCGAAGAAATCGATTTCGACGATGGAGCTGCTGATGAATATTAATTTTGGCGCGGCGATTTGGCTTAGACAAATGGGACGCGGGAGATCGCATTTCAGGCATCGCGGCACCGAGAGTCAGCGCGCCTAGCTGTGATTAGCCGCCAACGTTGCTCACCTCAGCCGAGAAATCCAATAAACCGTCCGGCGAAAAGCACAGCCGTCCACAGCACCAGCGAAAGCACCGCCAGCATGGTCGCGGCCCCACCAGCCGGCTCGTCACTGCCTTTTACGCGGCGCATGAAGACAAGAAAGTTGGCGCCGGCAAGCAGGATGAGCGTCATCTTGGCGAGGAAGATCGGCATCGCCGCATATTCGCTCGCCCTGACTGAAAAGAGCAGCGACCCCGTGACAAGCGCTCCGGCGAACGCGCCGAATGCGGTACGGCGCAGCAGCGCCACGAACGGTGCCTGCGGCAGCGCGCGGAAGGCGCCGAGGATCCTGAGGTCCATGAGCCAGACGCTGGTCAGCAGCGCGCCGACCGACATGATGTGGAGCGCGTTGACGATTGGATAGGCGACGAAGGAGGCCTTCAGTCCCCGCACCAAAGCGAGTTGCTCGATGCCGGCGAACAGCCCGTCCATTCAGGCCGGCGGCACGCGGTCGGGATAGACATCATAGGTCTTGCCGCCGACGATGATGCGGACTGCCTTCATGCGCTTTTCGCTGTCGTCGCGCGAACGGTGGCCGATCGCGGTCACCTCGTCGCCGACCTTGGCAACCTTCTCGGTGAAGCCGGCGGCAATGGTGCGCGACGGCGGCGCCATCTCCACCCGCCACACCTCGCCCTCGGCGTCGACGTCCAGCGTGGCGTGCGGATTGCCGATATAGATGGCCGTTATCTTGCCTCGGAGTTCGAAAAACCCGTCCTGCGTCCACGACCAGCCGTGATGGGCATAAGCCGCACTGACGGCGGCAAGGATTACCGCCGCTGCCAGCGTGACGCTCCGGTTGAAAGGCGACAGCATCGCTCGTCTCCTCGGTTCGGCATTAGAGGGTAGGTCAGCGCGCCGCAGCGTCAAATCACATCGGGACAAGAGCCCGGCACCGGCAGGATTTCCCGATACGCCGACAGGGAATGCCAAGGTCAGTGGCAGCAATCATACTGCAGCTGCTCGTCCCAGTCCGGCCGGCCCTCCGGCGCGAAATCCATCAGGTTCCACAAGATCTCGCAGGTACCGATGGCGCGCGGGTCCTGGCCGGGTTCCGGCAGCGTGAAACCCAGCTCGGAGCTCCAGAAATGCCTGATACCGTCGGCATCGCGGTGGAACACCGACAGGACGGGGAGTTGAGCGCCGGATTCGTCCTCGGCGTGGTAGTCGCGCTTGAAGCTGTTGCCGGCCGAGGACACCAGCCGCATGTTCACCCAGCCGCGGTCGCGGCCAAGCGTCAGCAGGTTTTCCAGCGCCGTCTTGCCCACCACGGCGAAATTGAAACCGGCCGCCTCGAGATGGCCGATGGCGCCGTCGAATTGGTCTAGCAGCGCCGTGCAGGACGGGCATGGCTGGTCCGGCCGAGCGAGCTTCGCCGTGCCGCCGCTGGTCGCGACGTCACGCGTTTCCTGCGGATGGCGCGGGAACATCATCGAGTAGACGATCAGCGTGTCCTTGCCAGGCGAGAACAGCTCCGACAATTTTATGCGCGCAGGCTTGCCGTCCTGCCCCAGTCCGTCAAACACATAATCCTGCGGCACCAGCCCGCCCTTGGGCAACGCGCGGCGGGCGACGGCCACATCCTCCATCGCGCGGCGCAGCTCGATCTCCTTCTGCAAAAGGGTTTCGCGGGCGGTGCGGTATTCCTGGGATTCGTTGGGAAAGCTGATCATCGTCATCTCCATCTCTTAGGATTTTGACGACGCGCGCCAAGGTTCCGGCAACGCGCCTTGCCTCTCAAGGACGCATGGCGAAGGGCGGTTCCGACATTTTTTGCGGCGGGCGGAACCCCCCCCCCCCCCCGGGATCCCCACCCCAAGTCCCACGCCCAAGTGGGGCCACGCCCACCTCTCCCCGAGGGGAGAGGGGTCGTCGGCGTTGATGCCAGCCTCTTCTCCCCGGCGGGGAGAAG